>JBEAPQ010000446.1:0-14015 GCA_041164325.1 Planctomycetota bacterium
GTTCTCCAGGACCCAGGCGGCGGCGTCCGGGTTCCGGGTGAGGTGCACGAGGCTGCCCACCTCCTCCGCGCAGTCCCAGGCCTTGGCCAAGGCGAACAGGTCTGCGGCGAGGTCGGTGATCCCAGGCTCGCGCTCGAGCCGGCCCATCGCACTGGACAGGCGCGCGAAGAATCGGTTGCGGCTCTTGGCCGGAACGGCGTTGTCGGATGCCAACGCCCGCCGCAGGAACGTGTGGAGGACTGCCGGAGTCAGGTCCTGACGCTCCAGCAGCAGCGGCAGCAGCGGGTAGCCCGCGTCGACGAGCGCCAGCGCGTGGGGTTCGAGCGGGAGGCTCGTGTCCATCTCCATGACGAGCCATTGGATCCACTCGCGCGCGGGGGCAGCCTGCGGTGGGGTGGCGAAAGCCGTGGCGACGATGCGGTTATGGCGGGGCCCCACGGGTGACGCTTCCCAGTCTTCGGGCAGGTCGCCCATCACCCTGGCCAGCTGCTTCGGGCTGAAGGCCATCAGGTGGTCGAGCACCACTTCGATGCCGAGCGCCGAGCGGCGGAGCACGCTCGCGTTGCACTCGAGCGCGGCGGCACCGACGGACGGCTCGGTCGACGCCAGCGCGTTCCGGACGAGTCGGGCGTAGCGCCGGGCCAGCTCGAGGTCGGCGCCAGCCGGCAGGTCCGGGAACGCGCGCAGGATCAGCGCCGTGAACGCTGCGTCACGCGTCTCCGCCGTGCGGAGGAGCAAGTCGGCCGGAATCCTCGCACCGAGCCTCTGGGTGAGGATCGAAACCACCTCGATAGGGCCTGTTCGCAGCGCGGCTTCGACGGCTCGGAGTCCCTGCTCGTCGCGGAGCGACACCGACTGATGCGCGGCCGGCAGCGCCGCGTTGCTCGACTCGGGCTCGGACATGACCCGGGCCAGGAAGTCGATCGACTCGTCGTCCCCGAACTCCCAGAGCAGCTGCGTCAGGACTCCCGGGACGGGGCGGACCTGACCGTAGTCTTCGATCCATGCGATGATCGCAGGAGCAGCTGGCGCGCCGATCCAACGGAGCTGCTCGAGGATCGCGGGGGGGAAGTCCGCTTGCCCCGCCACGAGCGCACGCGCGCGCTCCTGCAGCTGCTGCATCCGTTCGGGATCGCCGGTGTCGTCGGGGTCTGCGGGCTGCACGCCGAGCGACCGCGCGAGCTCCTTGGCCTGGGCCGCGTCTCCCGTCCTCCCGACCCGCTCGAGCAGGTTCGCGAGCCGGAGTGCGGCCTGTCCCCGGACGGCGTGTGGCAGTGCTGTGTCCGCGGCGAGCTTCCGGTAGGTGGTCTCGGCGGCCGCGAGGTTCCCCTCCACCTCCTCCTGCGCGATCGCCGCGAGGAGCTGCGGGTGGGACGCCTCCTGGCCCGGCAGCGCGGCCGCGAAGCAGCCGGCGAAGAACAGTGCATGGATCGTTCTCATGGTCTCCATCGGACGCGGTTGCGCCGCTCCACACGTCCAGCCGGGGTCGAATCGGTGTCAGGAAACGGTCAAGGGCGGCGGCTCCGACACGAGCCGATAGCCGACGCCGTGCACCGTCAGCAGGAAGCGCGGCTGCCGGTGATCGACTTCGATCTTCTGGCGGAGGTTCAGGACGTGCGTGTCGACGGTGCGGTTGCCGACGTGTTCGTCCCCACCCCAGACCTCGCTCAAGAACTGGGCGCGCGAGACCGCGCGGCCCGTCTCGCGGCGCAACAGTGCGAGCATTCCGGCCTCCTTCGGCGACAGCGTCAGCGTGCTGTCTGCGCGCGTGACGGTGAATGCAGCGAGGTCGACGATCGCCTCGCCGAGGCGGAACTGCTGCTCGGCGGCAGCTGCTGTCGCGCTGCGCCGCCGGAGCAGCGCGCGGACGCGGGCCAGCAGTTCGCGCAGCGAGAACGGCTTGGTCACGTAGTCGTCGGCGCCGAGCTCGAGGCCGAGGACCCGGTCGCCTTCGTCGCCTCGTGCGGTCAGCAGCAGCACGGGCGTGTCCTGGTCCTGCCGGCGGAGCCCGCGGAGCAGCTCGAGACCGCTCGGTCCGGGCAGCATGATGTCGAGGACGACGAGGTCGAACCGCCACGCGCGGAGCGCGGCCTCGCCCTCGTGCCCGTCGGCGGCAGGGACCACCTCGTAGCCGTCGCTGCACAGCGCGTCTTCGAGTCCGGTGCGGAGCGTCCGGTCGTCCTCGACCAGCAGGATGCGGAACGTCATGCGTTGGCCTCGTGTGGCAGGTGGAACACGAACACGGCTCCCGGACCGTCGGACGGGTCGACGCAGGCCAGGTCGCCACCCATGCGCCTCAGCAGCGTGCGGGCGAGGTAGAGCCCGATGCCCAGACCCGGCTTGCTGCCGTCACGGTGGGGGCGGCCACGTTCGAAGCGGGCGAAGATCGACTCCCGTTCGTCCGGGCTGACTCCGCGTCCGCGGTCGCGCACCTGGACGACCGGTCCAGACCCGGGAGCGCCGCGTTGGACGGAGACCTCGATGCTCCCTTCCCCGTACTTGCGTGCGTTGTCGAGAACGGCGACCAGGGCCTGCGCGAGCGCGGCGCGGTCGACCCATGCGCGCACCGGGGCATCCGCTGCGATGTCGAGTCGGATGGCGCGGCCCTCGGCATCGGCCTGGACGGCGACGAGCGCCACCGTCTCCTCGACGAGGGCACGGACGTCGGTGCTTCTCAGATCGAGTGCCCGCGCGCCGCGCTCGGTGCGACCGAGGTCGAGGACGTTCTCGATCAGCATCGACAGCCGTGCCGACTCGGCCACCAGCATCCTGTGGTACTCGGGAGCGCGATCCCGGGCGCGCCCCTCCGCGAGCATCTCGGCGAGGAGGCGGATCGAGGCGAGGGGCGTGCGGAGTTCGTGCGTGACGCTGGTCAGGAACTCGCTGTGCGCGGCGACGGCGAGGGCCTCGCGCCGCGAGGTCCGGACCTCGTGGAAGGCGACCGCGACGAAGACCCCGAGCAGGGCCCAGGTCAGCGCGGCCGGCAACCAGTCGGCGAGGGTCGCCTCGTCCGTCGTGGCAGCGATGGGGTGCACGGAACCGAGCCCCGGAATCCCGTGGGCCTCGTCCGGGACGGCGGCTGGTGTGACCTCCGCGAGGTCGGGCCAGCTGGCGAGGACGCCCCGCTCTCCGGCGCGCTGCACGGCGGCGACGAAGGTCGATGGGTCGACCAGCGCCCCCTCGGTGTTGCCGTCCCGTTCCGGTAGCCACCACAGGAAGCGCTGCCTGTCGACGGGCAGGATGCCACCGTTCGCCAGGGACATGCCGCGTTCGTCCCGCGCCATGCGAAGCATCCGATCGACGGCCTGCAGCGTGCTGCGCCGCTGCATGCGCCGCGAAAGGTCCTCGCGCCACGTGCCGGCTCCTGCCATCGAGCCCGTCAGGAGTTCCGCCGGCACGAAGGTCCCGAGCCTCGCCACGACAGCGTGCCCCGGCTGACCGGGCGCGGGGTCGAGCCTCGCCAGCGCCGCGACGGCACTCGCCAGATCGGGATCGCCGAGGTCGGACGGCAGCGTCGTGGCGAGCGCCTCGGCGAGAGCCGCGGTCATGACCTGGGCTCGGTCGGGGAGTCCGGCCCGTCGGGCGTGGAACGCGGCGGCACCAAGCACCCGGGCGCGCGCTGCGCGGCCGAGCGGTCCGGCCAGGATCTCGTCGAACGCCGAGACGACCCGCGTTGCGCCCTCGCCGTCGAACTCCAGGCGCTGGGCGCGCGCCAGCCGGTCGTCCACGACGAGGTCACGCCCTGCGTCGCCGTCTCGCGGCCACAGCCAGCCCACCTCCTCCTCGAAGGCGAGCCGGTCCGCCTCGACGCGAAACCGTGCGTCGGTCGGGAGCTCGACCAGGACTCCCGGCGTCCGGCGCGCACGGATCAGGAGATCCGTCGCGCGCGCGAGCGCGCGCTCGACCTCGAGCGTGCGTCGCTCCTGTTCGGCCTCGATGCCGCGGCTCAGCTGCAGCCCGAGCACGAGCGGGAGCAGGAGCCCGGAGCCGAGCAGGGTCAGGCGGAGGACCAGCGGGGACATCGGGAAGGCGAGGCTATTCGGGCCTCGCGGGGAGGCGTCAAGAATCGGTCAAGGGTGGGAGGGCGGGGTGCGCATCCGATGTGACCGGTTGGTGGAGGCGTGCGGCGACTCCGGGCGGCGGGTGCGGACTTCTTGCGTGGTGTCGGGGCATCGATACCGTTTCGCCGCGCCTCGCCCCATCCTGCGCAACGGACCACTGACCTTGACGCAATGGGCACGCATCCGCCCCCTGCGCGCGTTGACCACCGCCTTGGCGGTCACGCTGCCGTGGGTTGGACTTCCGACCTTCGGAGCCGGCCTCGGGCCGATCGCGGGTTCGAGCACCGGTCGCTCCGCAGCGGTCGCTCGGCCGGAGGGGAGCCGGCCTCCGGCGCCGACGAAGGCCTCGCCCCGTCCGCTGATCCTCGCGCTGGGCCAGAGCAACCTCGACGCGGCGTTCTGCGGTCTCGACCCGGCGCGAGCGCGCGCGGAAGGCGGGAAGAACGAGCGGCGGGTCTGGAACCCGTTCTCGGCGTCCTGGGAACCGCTCGATCCGTGGCGCAAGAACAACGCGACGCGCTACCTGCTCGGTCCAGGTGTGCCCGGGATCCCGTGGCAGCGACTCGTGGGCCCTCCGAAGGCCTGTCCGACACTGCGATTCATGGCGCTCCTCCAGGACGAGGAGGCGCAGCGGCGCGCGGGTTCGTCGACGGCCTACCTCATCAAGGCGTGCGCTACCGGGACCTACCTCTTCGACTGGACCGGTGAGACGAACCTCGAATGGGTGTCCTGGAACCACCTTCCGGCCTCGCCCGTCCTCGGCCGCCACCTCTATCCGACGCTGCTCTACGACCTCGCTGCAGCGAAGAACGCGTCCCGCGAGCCACTGCGCGTCGAGGCGGTCGTGCTGATGTTGGGAGAGACCGACTCCCTGACCCACGTCTTCCTTCGCGGTCCCGCCGCTTCGATGGTCAGCCGAGCCTGGGGTCAGGGCTTCCTGCGCCTCTACACGCGGCTCCAGGCCGACCTCCTGGCGCTCGGCCTGAATGACCTGGGCACCGACGTGCCGTGGATCGTGGGGAGAACGCACGCCGAGCTGCCCGACTACGGCGACCCACCGGTCGGTGCGCCGGGGCCCTACTCCTACCACTACCTCCAGACCGTGCGAGCGGAGCAGGAGCGCGTCGCCGCCGACCCCGCGCTCGACGTCCACCTCGTCGATCTGGACGGGCTGACACACCTGGCGGAGACGACGCCCGGCGTGCACTTCGATGCGCGGTCGCTCGAGGAGATCGGCGCGCGGCTCTACTCGAAGTTCAAGGAAGTGCGGCGGTAGGACCGCACTCTCCCCGGGCTCACGCGCGGTTCCCGGGTTCGTGCAGAGCGCCCCGCTTGCGCAATTCGGCGAGCAGCCGGTTCCTGCGCTGGCGGTGCTTCTGCTCGGCTGCCGCGTATGCGCTCGACTTGCCGAGGGTCCGGAAGATCCCGAACACGGCGGCGATCAGCGCCACGCCGCCGAACAGCGGGAAGATCGACGGTGCGCCCATCTGGCTCGCCGTGCTGATCCAGAAGATCAGGAAGACGACGGC
Organism: Planctomycetota bacterium; assembly: GCA_041164325.1. Lineage (GTDB taxonomy): Bacteria > Planctomycetota > UBA1135 > UBA1135 > UBA2386 > JAQCBR01. The sequence continues at coordinate 5,591 of JBEAPQ010000446.1, forward strand.
CACACCGCCGCCGAGGATCGCCGCAAGGCTGCTGCCGGTCCCGGGCGTCGAGCGTCTCCCGTCGTTGTCGACGATCTCGTAGCGGCGACTCTCGCGATCCCACTCCCGGTCGATCCGCTCCAGCTCGTTCTGCAGCCGCAGCGTCTCGAGGTCGGCGGCCATCTCGGTCTGCGTCGCGCGCATGTCCTCGAGGACCTCGGTGAAGATCGCGTCCTTCGACCGCTCGATCCGCAGCTGACTCCCGCAGTGGCCGCAGGTCACGAAGCGCGTGCTCGAAGGGACTTGGAGTGGGGCACCGCAGTGGTTGCAGGAGATCGCCTGGGTTTCCATCGCGCGTCGGACGGGCTCGCCGGGTCGGCGGCTCGGGGCCAGCTTACGGAACCCCGCGAGGAAGATTCGCGGTTGCCCGCGCAACAGAGCGTGTCAGACGCTGCGATCGTCGAAGGAGGCCACGTGCAGGACCGCGTCGCCCTGGTGCACGGTGGGCAGCAGGGCCTGGCCGATGACGAGGCCGCGCGCAGGGGCCCGGAGCGCGGCCGCGTTCTCGCCGAAGGGGTCGCTGACCTCACCGAGGACCTGGCCGGGCTCGACCTCCGCCCCGATCCGCGTCGTCAGTCGCAGAATCCCGCTGCGCGGTGCGCGGAGCCATTCGCTGCGGCGCGCGACCAGCTGCGTCGTTTGCAGGCGTCGCTTGCGCTGCAGCATGCCCAGCTGGTCCATTGCCTGGAGGACACCCTGTGTGCCGATCCGGATCACCTCGGGATCGAAACGCAGTGCCTCGCCACCTTCGAACACGAGGACCGGCTTGCCACGGCGTGCCGCCGATTCGCGCAGCGATCCGTCGCGCGTCCTGGAATGGAGGGCCACCGGCGCGCCGAAAGCCTCCGCAAACGCACGGGTCGTCGGATCGTCGAGGTCAGCGCGGACCTGGGCGAGGTTCGACCGATGCCGCGTCGCGGTGTGGAGGTCGATGCCGTGCGTGCTGCGATCGACGATCTCGCGCACGAAGAGGTGTGCAAGTCGTGCCGCCAACGAGCCGCGGGCCGAGCCCGGGAACGAGCGGTTCAGGTCCCGGCCGTCCGGCAGGTAGCGGCTCTGCTGGAGGAAGCCGTAGGCGTTGACGATCGGCACCGCGAGCAGCGTTCCCCGCAGTCGCCCGGGATCGACGCGCTGGAGGACCTGCCGCACGATCTCGAGCCCGCTGATCTCGTCGCCGTGCAGACAGGCGCTGATCCAGAGCACCGGCCCTTCCTTCCTGCCGTGGACGATCCGCACCGGGATCGACAGCGGGGTCCCGGTCGGGAGCCGGGCACCGAGCAGTTCGATCTCGCGGATCGAACCGGGCGGGACCCAGGCGTCGCCGATCAGGAACGGCTCAGCCACGGATCCGATCCTGGGGCGTCCCGGGTCGCGCGTTCTTGGCGACGAAGTCGATGATCTTGGCCGCGACGTCGACACCGGTCGCCTGCTCGATGCCTTCGAGTCCCGGGGAGCTGTTGACCTCCATGACCACGGGCCCGTGGTTGCTCCGCAGCATGTCGACGCCCGCCACGCGGAGGCCCATCGCCTTGGCCGACCGGACCGCGGTGCTGCGCTCCTCGGGCGTCAGCCGCATCCGTTCGGCGGTCCCGCCACGGTGGAGGTTCGAGCGGAACTCACCCGGCGCACCCTGCCGCTTCATCGCCGCGACGACCTTGTCTCCGACGACGAACGCGCGGATGTCCGCACCCTTGGCTTCGGCGATGTACTCCTGGACCAGGAAGTTCGCGTCGAGTCCGCGGAACGCCTCGATGACCGACTCGGCCGCCTTCTTCGTCTCGCAGAGGACGACGCCGATGCCCTGCGTGCCCTCCAGCAGCTTGACGACCAGCGGTGCACCGCCGACGAGCTCGATCAGCCCCGAGATGTCCTTGGTCGCGTGGGCGAAGCCGGTCACCGGCAGGCCGATCCCCTTGCTGGCGAGGATCTGCATCGAACGCAGCTTGTCGCGCGAGCGTGCGATCGCGAGCGAGCTGTTGAGCGCGTAGGTGCCCTTGGACTCGAACTGCCGGACGACAGCCGACCCGTAGAAGGTCTGTGACGCACCGATCCGCGGGATCACGACGTCGAGGTCATCGAGCGGCTCGCCCCGGTAGATCACGGACGGCCGGTTGCTCGTCACGTTCATGTAGCAGCGCAGGTAGTCGATCACGTGGACCTCGTGACCGCGTTCCTGGGCTGCCTCGAACAGGCGCCGGGTCGAGTAGAGCGTCGCCTTGCGCGACAGGATCCCGATCTTCATGACGATTCAGAGCGGCGCGCGGGCCGGACGCGTCGAACAGGTCGGCCGGCGCGGTAGGAGACAGAGGGGTCGACGAGGAAGCGACTGCGAAGCGCCTCCCGTCCGAGCAGCATCCGGAACCCCATCTGGTCGCGCCTCGCGAGCGTGACCTCGGACGTCCAGCAACGTCCCATCAGCTCCAGGTCCATCAACACGACGTAGCGGAGCTGGCCGTGGCCGGTCGAGCTGCGGACCAGCCGCTCGTCGACGACCTCGGCTTCGACGTCGACGGCGTCGCGGTCGCTGCGCTGCACGGGGTGGATCGAGAACCGGACGTGCGGCGCGCCGCGGCGGTGCACGACATCGATGTCGAACGCGTGCAGCGCGCAGCTCCGGGCGCCCGTGTCGATCTTCGCCTTGACTGCACGCACACCGAGCCCGGGCAGCGCGACCCATTCGCGCCAGCCGAGTACCGGGAGTTGGAGGGCTGAAGACCGGGACGCCATGGCGGTGGGGGCGGGGAGCATACGGTTGCTGCCCACCGCCGTGTGTCGGGAACCGGCACGGAGTTCGGGCCGGATCGGGAAGGCCCCATCCTTCCCGGCTGGACCGCCGCGAGGCTCAGCCGCCGGTCACGTAGTCGAAGACCTCGACCGCACGGAACCCGTCCCGGAACGCGTCGAGCAGTTCCTGGTGCACGGGGTGCGGGAGGTAGCCCTCGTAGGCCGCTTCGTCCTCGAACTCGACGTGCAGCCCGACGTGGAAGTCCTGCCGATTCACGTCGCGTGTCTGCGAGGCGTCGCGCACCCCGGCCGTCACGCGGACGACCCCCGGGATTGCGCGGAGTCGCTCGCACGCCGCGACGAGCGCCGCGCAGTGCGCGGGCGACGCGTCCTCGAGCACGAAGAACACGTCGTGGGCGATGCGCCCGCTCGGGGGCGTCGAGCACGCGGCCATGGCCAAGAGGGCGTGCAGTGTGAGGGTGCGTGGGATCATCGGTGTGGGGTCAGGCCCGGTTCCGGGGATGGCGTCGGATCAACCCTGCATGGCTTCGAGTGGCTCGATCCGACGCCGGATGGCCGCCTCGCAGGCATCGAGGATCGCTGCGTCGGCGCCAGACTCGCGGAGCTCCTGGCAGCGGGCCAGCGCGGCGCGCCCGGGTTCGAGGGCCTTCTGTCGGCGGAGCTCCATCCAGCGTGTGTGCTCCGTCATGCCGAGTGACTCCGGGTGGTTGCGCGCGCGCAGGCGGAACAACAGCTCGCCGAGGCGATCGTCGCGGAACTCCCGCTCGAGGCTCCTCCAGCTCGTCGGGTTGTCGGCTGCGGCGTGGACCTCGCGGCAGAGCGCGGCGTCGTCGTCCTCGACGAATCCGTCGTACAGCGCCTGGTCGACATCGTGGGCAGCTGTCCCGCCTTCGTCGTAGATCGCCTGGGCCTTCCGCGCGATCTCGTCGCGGTGCGCGTCGAGCAGGGCCATGTGCCGTTCCCAGGTGGAGGGCTCCAGCGCGATCCGCTCCTGGCTCGCGGCATCGAGCACGGCGAGCGGCGCGATCACCGGGCAGCGGCCGGGGTGGATGCCCTTGATGCCGACCCGCGGCGCGCCCTCGGGTCTCTGGTCACGCGGCGTGAACAGGAGCATGCGCAGCTGGTCGACGTCGTGGTCGAGCAAGACCTGCGGATCGTGCCGCAGGTCGAGGCAGAGCAGCTGACCGCGGTAGCGGGGGTGGTCGGCGAGATGGGCGACGACACTCGTCGAGCGCACTGCGGCTGGGAAACGGCCGCTCGTGTGCACGAACGGGTCGCTGCCGAAGCTCCGCAGCCGGTCGCGGACCGTGTCGCGGAACCGCGCCTCCGACAGGTAGCCGAACAGGTCCGGCTGCGCCGTGAGCAGCTTCTGCGCGACGGCGATCGTCGCGCGGACATCGGCGAGCGCATCGTGGGCCTGATGGTGGATGCCGTTCGCCGGGGCGAGCACGTCGAGCCGGAAGACCGGCCAGCCTTCTTCGCCGACCGGCCACTCCATCCCGTCGGGTCGGAGGGCGCAGGCGGCCCGCAGGACCGGCAGCAGGTCGAAGCGCGAGCTGCCGTTCCGGCTTTCGCGCTCGTAGACCGGCAGCAGGTTGCGCCACAGGAGGAAGCGCGTGACCTCGTCGTCGAACCGGATGCTGTTGTAGCCCGCACCGCAGGTCCGGGGCTCCCCGAGGGCTGCCAGGACCCGGCGCGCCCCGTCGACCTCGGCCATCGTCCCCGCCCGGTCCGGGTCGAGCCCCGTGATCAGGCAGGCATCCGGGCTCGGGATGCAGTCTTCGGCGAGCCGGAAGTGGACTTCGACCGGGTCCTCGACCTCGTTCAGGTCCAGGTCGGTCCGGCAGGCCGCGAACGACAGCGGTCGGTCGACCCGTGGGTCGACCCCGGTCGTTTCGTAGTCGTGCCACAGGATGGTCTCAGCGCGCCTCGACATGGGCGGCCCAGGAGACGGGTGGTGCGGGCCCGATGCAACGCTGTGGGACGGGGACTCGGTGGGCGAAGGTGGTGTTCCGGTGTGGCCGGGGCCCATCGCCTCTTCCATGCAGCCGGGCCTGGGCCGATCATGGCGCGCCCTCCAAGCAGGCCGGATTTCCGCACGCCCGGCCTGCCGACCCTCGAGCCCGATACCTCCGAGCCGAAGATGCCCGTGAACCCGCACGCCGCCGTCCCTGCCCGCCCCGGCGCGAACCGCTCGACCCTCCGCAGCCTGACCCTTGCGCTCCTGGCCGGGACTTCGCTCGGCCTCGGCTCGTGCTCGGGCGACGGGATCTCGGAAGGCTCGAGCGGTGATCCGGGTGCGACGGGCGGGCTCCGCCTCGTGTCCTGCAGCATCGGCTGTGCGGACAGCGCCGCCTGCGCCGGCGGGGAGATCGGCCTCAACGAGCCGATGATCTTCGAGTTCAACCAGATCCTCGATCCGTCCTCGGTGTCGCCGCGCACGCTCGACATCGTCTCGGTCTCCGGGATCAATCCGGACGGGGAGATCGTCGTCGACGGGCGGCGCGTGACCTTCCAGCCGCGCGTCCGGTATGCGGCCGGCGTGACGAGCTACGGCTACGTCGCCAACACCGACTACCTCGTGACGATGTCGACGACGGGCCTGGAGTCGCTCCGGTCGCAGTCGGGGGGCAAGTTGGCCGTGCCGTTCCAGTGCACCGTGCGGGTCGGTGACGAGGCGGTCGACGTGGATGGCGAGCCGCCGCGGATCACCGAGATCGACCCGATCCCGAACTCCCAGATCGACCCGCGCCCGACGATCTTCATCGAGTTCTCGGAGCTGATCGACTTCGCGCCGTTCTTCGATCCGGCGGTGGTGTCGCCCGTCGAGTTCCGGGTGGGCACGTCCGGCGCGCTCCCGGACGGGACGTTCACGTGCACCGAGTCCGAGTTGGTCGCCGGCTACCCGGTCCTCTCCAACGACGAGGCGCGTGCGGTCACGATCCTCCGCTTCATTCCGCAGGATCCGATTCCGGAAGACAGCTGCCTGTCGATCGTCCTGACGGATCGCGTGCGTGACCTCGCAGGCGTCCCGGCGCGCCGCCTGACCGTGCCGCCGATGTTCGTCGGCCGCCCGGGCGTCGAGCGCACGACGGCGGTGACCTTCGACGATCCGACGCTGCTCGACGCGCCGCGCTCGAACGGTCAGATCGCCAACGGCGAGCTGTCGTTCGGCGTGCTGGGCGGCGATGGCCGCCACGGCGACTTCCGCCCTGCCGACGGCCAGCTGATCGGTGCGAACCGCTTCCGCTGGAGCACCGACAGCCAGGTCCTGACCGCCAAGGACACGATGTTCCCGACGGCGGGCTCGATCACGGTGACGGACGGCGTCTTCTACTTCTCGAGCTTCGTGCTGCCGACCGGCGTGACGGTCGAGTTCACCGGCTCGAATCCCGTGCAGATCTTCGTCCGCGGCGAGTGCCGGATCGACGGCTCGCTGATCCTCAACGGCGAGACCGTGCCGGACGGATTCAACGGAATGATCACCGGCACGCCCCCGCCGGCGACGCCGCCCGGCCAGACCGGCGGACGCGGTGGTCCGGGTGGAGGTGACGGCGGGGACGGCGGTGCACGCGCCAACGGCCTCGGCCCGCTGGCGATCTTCAACGGCGCCGACGGCGAAGACCTGGCCGTGCCGGGGTCGTCGTTCTGGGCGAGCAGTGCGCTGCTCAACGCGACCGGCGGCAAGGGTTCGCTCCAGTACCCGGCCCACGGGCTCAACGCCCAGCTGGCCTGGTACAACGCGTTCGGCACCAACTACGACCTCGAGACCGGCAAGGGCGGCGGTGGCGGTGGCTTCGTGCAGCCCGGTGCTGCGGGCTCGATCATCGCGGTGGCTTCGGTCGGTCTGATGACGAACAACCTCCGCGACAGCCGCGTCGAGTCGGGGTCCGGCGGTGGTGCCTTCACCCAGGTCGTCACGCAGCCGCGCCCGGCGGGCGTGACGGGCGCTGACTACTACCTGATCGGTGGTTCGGGCGGCGGCGGTGGCGGCAGCCACCCGGCCCTCGCGCGCCAGCTCGCGACCGATCCGAACCCCTACCGTGCCGGTGCGTCCGGCGGTGGTGGCGGCGGTGCGCTGCTGATCCGCTCGGGTGGCGGCCTGCAGGTCGGCGCGTTCGCACAAGTCCAGGCGCGCGGCGGCAACGGCCCGTCGTCCGGCAACATCAACACGCTGTTCACGAACGGTGCGCCGCTTCCGGGTGGCGGCGGTTCGGGCGGCTCGGTCCTGCTGCAGACCGAGGGTCCGGTCGCACAGGCCGGCACGATCAACGTCAGCGGCGGCAACGGCGGCCAGTGCGTGATCCAGGGCTTCTACGCCATGGACGTGCGCTCCGGTGCGGGTGCGCCGGGCTACGTCCGGATCGAGCGGGTGGGCGCAGCGCCCGCCGCGGGCGGCGTCGTCGTCCCGAACCCGGCTGCGCTCGGCGTGGTTCCGAGCTCCGACTTCGACCAGGTCTCGGGCGCGCTCTCGCGCTACGTCCCGATGTTCCTCGACTCGCAGCCGCGCTTCCGCCGCTACGAGATCGACGCGCTCGTCGACGGCGTTCCGATGCTGTTCTCCGACGACCCCGAGGTCCCGAACAGCATGCCGGCCCTCTCCGGCCAGAGCCCGCTGCAGTTCTACGTCCAGTCGATCGAGACCGACCCGGTCACCGGGGCCCCCGTCCCGGGTGCCCAACCCGGCCCCTGGCGCCGCTACGTCGGCTCCTTCGGTGCCACCACCGGCGAAGGCAGCCTCGTCGACGACGGCGGCAACGGCTTCCGCTTCATGATGTTCGTCGACCGCGCGTTCGCGCAGAACGTGGTCGTCCAGGAACTGCGCATCACGTTCCGCACCTGAGCCGGACCTCGCCTGCTGAGGCCCGCAAGGGCCTCCTCTACGGGTTCGCGACCTACGCAGCGTGGGGCCTCGTCTTCCCGCTGCACCTGCGTTGGCTGGACGCCGAGACGGGCGCCGAGATCGTCGGTCGGCAGCCCCACTGGGCCGTGGAGGTGCTGTGCCAGCGGGTCGTGTGGTCGCTCGTGCTCTGCGTGTTGCTGGCTGGTTCCCGCGCGCGTCGCGCGGACCTGTGGGCCGCGCTGACCAGCCGGAGTGCGGTGGGGCAGCTGCTCATCGGCGCGCTGCTGATCTCGGCGAACTGGCTGATCTTCGTCTACGCGTCGTCGACGGGGCAGCTCTACCGAGCGGGGATCGGCTATCTCGTGACTCCGATCGTGCAGATCGCCCTGGGCGTGCTCTTCCTGGGAGAGCGGCTCCGGCGCCTGCAGTGGGCGGCCCTGACTTTGGCAGGGGGGGGCATGCTCCTGTTGGTGCTGCGGTCGGAAGGGTGGCCGTGGATCGAACTCGGACTCGCGGGGCTGTTCGGGACCTACGGACTGGTGCGCAAGCGCGTGGTGGTCACCCCGCTCGCCGGACTGACCGTCGAGACGCTGGTGCTCCTGCCCCTCGCGTTGGTCGGTTTGTCATGGGCCCACACGGCCTCCGGCGGCGCGCTGGGTTTCTGGTCGGCGACCCCGACGGCCCGCGCGCTGATGTTCGGCCTTGGCATCACCACCGCCGTTCCGCTGATGTGGTTCGCCGCGGCCGCCGCCCGCCTCCCGCTGTCGACGATCGGCTTCCTGCAGTTCTCGGCCCCGA
>JBEAPQ010000447.1:0-5517 GCA_041164325.1 Planctomycetota bacterium
CGGGCCGGCTGGGTCAGCCACCCAACCGTTCCCGGGCCTCGGCCGCCGCCTCGCCGTCCGGCGACTCGACCAGAGCGCGCTCGAACGCCCGCCGCGCCCCGTCCTCGCGACCCAGCTCCGCGAGGATCCGGCCCTGGCGGACGCATAGCGCCGCCTGCTCCTCGCGGAACGCCGGACCGTCCACGCGCGGAACCTCGCCCGGCGCATCCCCCATGTGGTCCCGATCCATCGACGGCAGGATGGCGAGCGCGACCTCCAGCTCCCGCGCCGCCTCGGCGAGCCGCCCCAACGCCTCGTAGGCAGACGCCAGATCTTCGTGGACCGACCGCGCGAACGGATCGATCGCCACCATCTGCTCGAGCAGGGCGGCTTCCCGCGCCCGATCCCCGCTGGTCTGGGCGTGGGCCGCGAGCTGTCGGCGCGGTTCGAACGCCCGCGCCGTCCGCGCGCAGAAGCTCGCGAGTTCCGCCAGCGCTTCGTCCTCGCGCCCGGCCTCCCGGTAGAGACGCGCCAAGAGGATCTCGGGGGAGGCCCCCTGATCGGTGCACGTCGGCCAGCACACCTTCGCGGCCAGCAGCTGCTCGATCGCGGCGTCGCGGTCGCCCTCCTGGAGCAGCGCGCGCGCGTAGGCCATGCGCGAATCGAAGTCATCGGCGCCCGCTGCGAAGCCCCGCTGGAACGCATCGAGGGCGTCGGTCACCCGGCCCCGCCCGGCCAGAAGGCGCGCCTGGGCCAGGAGCCCGTCCGGGTGTCCGGGATCGACCCGGAGGACGTCCCGCAGCCACGCGCCGGCATCGACCAGGGAGCCCCGGTCGAGCATCGCGAACGCGAGCTTGCAGCGCGTGTCGATGTCGTCCGGATCGCGACCGGCCGCGAACTCCAGACGCTCGAGCGCACGACTGTCCAGTCGGGGACGCAGGCGAAGCTTCGCCACGTGCTCCTCACGGACCCAGTCGCGAAAACGCCGGTCGAATGCGGTCGACTCGATGCCGAGCACTTCCCGGAACACCTGCTCCGTGGTGAGGTCCCGACCGTAGGCCCGCAGCATGTCGAGGACCTTCGGGAACCCGTGGTCCCGCGCCAGGAGATCGACGATCCGACCGCCGAGGTAGTAGCCGAACAGGATCTGCGGGCCGCGGAACAACCGGTTCATCAGCCGGACCGGCGGGATCGCGTCGTTGTGCCACGCATCGACGAGTTCACGATCCATGCCGCGCTCCCACGCGCGGTCCTTCAGCCCCTCTTCGTAGACCGAGAACCCCTCGGTCAGCCAGCGCGGCACGCGCCCCTTGCTGAGGCCGAGCGTCAGCACGTGGACGTACTCGTGCCAAACGGTGGCCGTCCACATGAAGTCGTTCCGACGCAGGTCGCCGTCCACCGGGGACACGACGGTGATCAGCGGGCCGAAGCACGCGCCGAGAGCCGTGAAGCCCCGGAAACCGATCGTCCTGACCGAGAAGTCGTCCCACGTGTGGAAGACCTCGACACGCACCGGCCGCGCGGGCTCGAAGCCGTACTTCTGTCCGAGAACCTCGCGCGCCTGCAGCTGGAACGGCACGAGGTAGGTCTCCAGGACCGCGCGATCCTCGCGGTGGAGCAGGAACGCGAAGCCCTCGCGGTCGATCCGCTCGTACTCCTCCCCGAGCAGGTCCTGGACCGCCCGCGCATTGTTGCGCCACGGATGCACGTAGCCAGGCTGCAGCGCCGCCGCACGTTCCAGCAGCTCGCGTGCCCGCTCGCCGTCACCCGCGTAGACGAGCGCGCGCGCCATGCCATGGAGGACCGACACGTCTTCCCCATCCCGCGCGAGGGCCGCCTCGTAGAACGGCAGCGCATCCTCGAACCTGTAGAGCGCCACCAGCCGGTCGCCGAGCGCCCGATCCACGCCGTTCCAGCTCGGGTCCGTGGATTCCGCCAGCTCGCGGAGCGAAGCGGCCTCCCGGTCTCGACCGAGGAGTTGGGCGACCGCAGCACGCTGCGCGAGCGCCGCGCGATCCCGACCGTCGACAGCCAGCGCGCGGTCGAAGAGCGCCGCACCTTCACTGAGCCGACGGTCCTCGACGAGCGAGATCCCGCGCTCGACCAGCGCCGGCACGCTGTGCGGATTCGCTGCCAGCGCACGCTCCAGGAAGTCGTCGGTCTTCGCAGGATCGAGAAGGTGGTTCGACTTGCGGATGCGGTAGAGCCACAGCAGCGCGTCCTCGATCTCACCGTTGCGCCGCAGGACTTCGAGCAGGAGCTTCTCGCCGCTGTCGGCCCCGCTCCACTCGCCGTAGACCTCGTACTGGAGCTGGCCGCGCAGCGTGCGGGCCGCCGAGTGGTCTTCATCGAGTGAGACCGCCTCGACGAGGAGCATCGCCGCTCGCTCCACGTTCGCGCGCCCCCCGAGCTCCATGTGCGCCCGGGCGCGCGCGACGAGGCCGTCTGGAGTCTCCGCACCGGCCACCGCGGTCGCCCGCTCGAAGAGGGCACGGGCCTCCTGACGTGGACCCGAGGCCGCCCTCGCCAGCCCGAGTTCGACGAGCACGACGGGGTCCTCGGGCCGCTCGGCCGCCAGCTCTTCGAGTCGAGCGACCGCGTCTTCGTACTTCCCCGAGGCTCGCAGGCCCCGTGCCGCCAGCCGACGCAGCTCCGGATCGACACGTGCGAATGCGGGCAACTCGTCGAACGCCTCGGCGACCTCGGCGTACTGGCCCCGCCGCAGAGCGATCTCCGCGCGCACGCGGAAGACGGTGCGCATGACCGACTCGGACGGGGCGTCGGGTTCCCCTTCCAACTCTTCCCAGTCCGCGAGGATCTCGTCGGCGAGGGATTCGGCGCGAGACAGCTCGCCGCGGACGAGCGCCCGCTCCAACGCCACCCGATCCTCCGCGTAGAGGTCCTCCTGCGACGCGGCTCCCCGGACCAGGAGCAGGCCCAGGACGAGCGAGAGGATCACCGGGGTCTTGTGCATGGCGCTCTGGTCTTTCGTGATCGGCACGGGTCCCGGACGCAGCGCAGCCCCGGAACCTCCCGGCTCCGAGGCGTGACGCTGCGGGCTCTCAACCAAGCCCGTATTCCTTGAGCTTGCGGTAGAGGGTCCGTTCCGACATCCCCATCGCCTTGGCCGCACGCTGCCGGTTGCCGGACGCGAGGTCGAGATTGACGCGGATGTGGTTGCGCTCGACGTCCTCGACGGTCTTCCCCGCCAGGAACTGCCACCCGTCCTGCTCGGAGCCGGGCGCCGTGCCGATCTCGGGCGGAAGGTCCGCGACGGTCAGGATGTTGCCACGGACGCGCACGACCATGCTCTCGACCGCGTTGCGGAGCTCGCGGACGTTGCCCGGCCACTCGTAGCGGAGCAGCGCCACGAGCGCATCGCGGTCGATCGAGTCGACATCCTTGCCGTGCTGTTCGGAGAAGTGCCGCAGGAAGTGCTCGACCAGCAGCTTGATGTCCCCGCTCCGCTCGCGGAGGGGAGGGAGATCCAGCGTGACGACCTTGAGGCGATAGAACAGGTCCTCACGGAACTCGCCGGACTCCACCTTCCGCTGCAGATCGGCGTTCGTCGCGGCGACGACGCGCACATCGACGCGGCGGGACTTGTTGGAGCCGAGCCGCGCCACCTCGCGCTCCTCGAGCACCCGCAGGAACTTCACCTGCGTCTGCAGCGGCATCTCACCGACCTCGTCGAGGAACAGGGTCCCTCCGTCCGCATACTCGAACTTGCCTTCGCGGTCCGCGGTCGCCCCGGTGTAGGCCCCCTTCACGTGGCCGAAGAGCTCGCTCTCGATCGTGCCTTCGGCGAGCCCACCGCAGTTGAGCGCGACGAACGGCTTGTCGCGTCGCGGCGACTGACCGTGGATGGCCCGTGCCACCAACTCCTTGCCCGTCCCGGACTCGCCGAGGACCAGGACCGAGGCGTTGGTCGACGCGATCTGGCGGACGACGTCGAGGAGGCGGACCATCTTCGGGTCCTGCCCGATGATGCCTCCGGTCCCGAACTCCCGATCGACCCGCGAGCGGAGCTCCTGGTAGTCGAGATCCTTCCGGTACTCGGCGAGGCACTTCTGGACCTTGGTCCGGAACTCGACGAGGTCGAACGGCTTCTCGAGGTAGTAGGTCGCCCCCTGCTGCATCGCCTGGACCGCGACCTCACGGCTGCCGTGTCCGGTCAGCATGATGAGCCGCGTGGCCGGACTGCGCCGCCCGACTTCATCGAGAACCGAGAAGCCGTCGATGCCCTTCATGACGAGGTCGGTGACGACGACCGCGTAGGTCCGCGCGCGGACGCGTTCGATCGCCTCCGCACCCGTCTCGGCGGTGTCGACGTCGACGTCGAGCGAGTCGACTGCTTCCCGCAGCGTCTCACGCAGCGCGTCGTCGTCGTCGACCAGCAGGATCGCGCGGCTACTCAAGGTTGGGCTCCATCGGTCGTCGCCGCCGTCGGCGCGGACGGCAGTCGGATCGTGAACATGGTGCCGCGCCCTTCTTCCGAGTCGAGGGACAACTCACCGCCGTGCTGCTCGACGATCCGACGCGCCGTCGGCAGGCCGAGCCCCGTGCCGTGCTTCTTGGTCGAGAAGTACGGCGCGAACGCATTGTCCCGCACGGCCGTCGGCATCCCGGCCCCGGTGTCGGTGACCTGGACGAGCACGTGCCCGTCCACGGACCGGGCCGACAGCATGATCTCATCACCCTGGCCGCAGGCGTCGAGCGCGTTGCGCAGGAGGTTCACGACGACCGCGTGGAACTGGTCGCGGTCGAGCGGCACCGCGAGCAGCGTCGGATCCCCGAAGTAGCGCAGCGACACACCGCGACCGGCCGCTTCGGGCTGGAAGAAGTCGACGATCTCCCGAAGGAGTCCGTCGAGCGGGACCGACTCGACGCGCAGCTCGGGCACGCGGACGTAGCCGAGGAACTGCTCGAGGATGCCCTGCAGGCGCTGCACCTCGGACTCCACGACCGTGAGGCGTCGCAGGACCCGTTGGTCGCGCGGGCTCTCGGACGTGCCGATGTCTTCCTTCACGAGCTGGAGGTTGAGCCCGATCGTCGAGAGCGGATTACGGATCTCGTGGGCGAAGCCTGCGAAGAGGGCGCCGAGCCGGGCGAGCTGCCGGACCCGGACCTGCTCACGCAGGGAACCTACGGGCGGATCGGAGGTCTCGTTCTCGACCGGGCCACCCGGTCGCTCTTGCGCTGCGCTGTCGGACATGGAACGCTCTTCGCTCGTTTCGGACCGGAGGTTCCGGCCCCGGACCGCGACGGGAAGCGCACGTGCTGGACCTCGGACGGCCCCCCACGGCGTTTCCGAGATCAAAACCCCCGAACGGCGTCCGCGCGAGTGCCCGCTGTCCCCGAGGCCGAGACCCGGGTGGACACGGGGACCTCGGCTCGGGGCACACTCCGATCCTCCGACTTCCCGATGACCATGCGCCGCGTTCCCATCCCGTTCGGCAAGGTCCCGGCCGAACTCGTCGAAGAGGCCGTCACGGCGATCCGCGCGGGAAAGGTCGTGGCCCTGCCGACGGAGACGGT
>JBEAPQ010000448.1:0-10330 GCA_041164325.1 Planctomycetota bacterium
TCCAGTCGCTGCGATCCGAGATGGACCGGATCGAGGCCGCGCGCCGCGATCTCGAAGGCTCCGTGAGACGGCTTCGCAGCACCGGCGCGAGAGCAGCACAGACCGTCGGCTTCCACTCCAGCGAGCCCGAACTGCCTGCCGAAGAGACAGAGCGTGTGGCAGCCTCGTTGCACCGACTCCGCCGCGAGGTCGAGGCAGGCCGCACCGACCTGGAGGCGACCCGGTCCGAGATCGAGCGCATCCACCGATCGATCGAGTGGCGGATCGGCGTCATGCTCTGGCGCAAGCTGCCCCTGTTCGCCAAGTCTCGGCGTGCCCTGCGCGCCACGTGGCGTCGCTCACGCGAAGCGACGACGAGAACCATGCTGTTCCTGAAGAAGCTCTGGGGCACCCGCAAGTCCGGACCGACTCCTGATCTGAAGATCGCCGCTGGATCGACGGCCCAGTTCCCGGTGATCTCGCACACGTTCGTCTACCAGGAGCTGACCGCGATGCGCGAGATGCTCGGGGGCGACGTGAAGGTGTTCCACACGCAGGACGGCGACCGGAGCGCGCTGCACGCAGCCTTCCAGGGTCTCGATGACGACCGCGAGTTCATCCAGCCCGCGTGGGAAGTCCACACGGCGGACATGGAGTACTACCGTCGGACCCAACCCGAGCGTTTCGACGCGCTGGTGGAGGCGATCGCCCAGGAAGCCGATCTGTCGCGGGAGGACCTCGAGCAGCGCTTCGAGTTCCGACTCGCGTTCACGTTCGCGCGGCGCCACGCGCTCTGGGGCGCGGACTACGTCCACAGCTACTTCTTCTACGACCAGGCGCTGTGTGCGCTGGTCTCGTCGTGGATGAACGGCCTGCCGAGAGGCCTCTCGACCTACGCCGACCACATGATGCAGGACTGGCCCCTCAAGGTGACGGCCCTGCACCTGCGCACCGCGGATGTCATCGTTGCGACGTCTCGGCGCATCCGCGACGAACTGATCGGCATCGCCGGCCCCGAGATCGCGGACAAGGTCATCGTCAAGCCGAATGGCGTGGACGGCAGCCGCTTCACGTTCGTCGCGCGCCAGCCGCGTGCCGGACGAGCGCTCGAGCTCGGCTGCGTGACGCGCATCGAGCCCAAGAAGGGCATGCTCGAGCTGGCCGAGGCCGCACGCATCCTGGTCGACCAAGGCGTCGACGTGAAGATCCACATCATCGGATCAGCGGACGTCGGCTCCGCATCGAGCGAGGCCTATGCCGAGGAGTTCGAAGATCGGATCCAGGCCCTCGGTGTCGGTGACGTCGTGATCCGCCATGGCCGCATGCGCCAGGAGGAGATGCGTCCGCTGATGGCCACCTGGGACGCGTTCGTCGCCCCCTTCGTCGAGACCGAGTCGGGTGACAAGGACGGTATTCCGACCGCGATCCTCGAGGCGATCGCGACCGGCCTGCCGGTCGTCGCGACGACGGCAGGCTCGATCCCGGAGATCATCGACGACGGCGTCGAGGGCTTCCTCGTTCCGCAGCGGGATCCCGAGGCGCTCGCCGCGGCCATCCGGCGTCTGCACGACGACCCGGCGATGGCGCCGCGCCTCGGACAGGCCGCGCGGAAGCGCTTCGACAAGGAATTCGACATCCGGGCCACCGAGCCGAGGCTCCACGAACGCATCCGGACCGCCGCGCGCACCAAGCGCCCGACGCGCGCCTGATCGGGCGGTGGGCGTCGCAGCCCACGTGGGGTCACGCGGACCCGATCGGGTCCCGGGCCCGGGCGTCCAGGGCTGGTAGCATCCGGAGCGATGACTCCGCTCCTCGCTGCGACGCAGAGCGCCCTGGAAGCGCTGGCGCCCCTGCGCTTCGGCCCTCCCGTGGCCTACGTCTACAATCCGCTGGTCCACGCCCGTCGGAGCCACGAGGCGTTCCTCGACCGCTTCGGCCGGGGCCGGAAGGAGGTGCTGCTCGTCGGCATGAATCCGGGGCCGTTCGGGATGGTGCAGACCGGCGTCCCGTTCGGCGAGGTCGCGGCCGTGCGCGATTGGCTCGGGATCGAGGAGGAGGTCGACCGCCCGGTGCCCGAGCACCCCAAGCGCCCGGTCGAGGGCTTTGCCTGCAGGCGGAGCGAGGTCAGCGGTCGCCGGCTCTGGGCCTACGTCGCCGGTCGCTGCGCCCGCCCCGAGGACTTCTTCGCCCGGTTCTTCATCCACAACTTCTGCCCGCTGGCCTTCATGGAGGAGGGCGGGAAGAACGTGACCCCCGACAAGCTCAAGGCGTCGGAACGCGAGCCCCTGCTCGCGATCTGCGACGACTACCTCCGTGGCGTCGTCGATGCCCTCGAGCCGCGCTGGGTCGTGGGCGTGGGAGCGTTCGCCGAGGACCGAGCGCGGCGCGCCCTGGCCGACCGGCCAGGACTCCGATTCGGACGCATCCCCCACCCGAGCCCGGCCAGTCCACTCGCGAATCGCGGCTGGGACGAGGCCGCCGACGCAGCGTTCGAAGCACTCGGCCTCAGCCTCGGCTGATCCGACCGGTCCGACCACGCGGCGGCCCCCAGCCGACGAGAAGGACCGCGGCGTTTCGCGCCCTTGCGCGGCAGCCACGGGGTGCACAAGCTGGAACCATGCCCTGCTCGCTGTCCCAAGCCGTCGACGCCCTGGAGCGACTTGCTCCGCTCGGGCTCGCCGAGGACTGGGACAACGTCGGGCTCCTCGTCGACCACGCGAAGCCCCGGCGTATTCGGCGCTGCCTGCTGACGATCGACCTCACCGATGCCGTCCTCGACGAGGCCATCCAGGGGGGGCACGAGCTGATCGTCAGCTACCACCCCCCGATCTTCTCGCCGCTCCGCCGCCTGCGCGCGGACACCCCGGGGGAGGCCCGCATCCTGCGCGCCATCCGTGCCGGCATCGCGGTCCATGCGCCGCACACCGCCCTCGACGCCGCGCAAGGCGGCGTCAACGACTGGCTGGCGGACGGGCTCGGCCCGCAGCGCGCCCGCGAGTGCCTGACCGCCATCCCGAGCCTCGAAAGCGCGGGCTCGTATCGGCTGGAGGCCCGGCTGCCGCGAGCCGCTGCGGAGGAGCTCGTCGCCCAGCTGGCCGCGAGCGGCTACGCGGCTGCGATCGAAGAGCACGACGCGAGCGGGATCGTGCGGCTCACGTTCGACGGCGACGGGCCGCGCCGCCTGATCGGCGCACTGCCTCCCGAACAGCGGGCCCACTGTGAGATCGTGCGGCGCGAGCCAGCCTTCGCACCGACCGCCGGACAGGGTCGAGGAGTGACGCTCCGGCAGCCTGCGCGCCTCGCGCAGATCGCGCGCCGGATCAAGAAGCACCTCGGACTGGCCCAACTGCGGATCGCCACGGCCAGACGTCACGCTGCGGGCGCGCCCATCGAGCGCGTCCTGCTGTGCGCCGGGGCCGGGGCATCAGCGCTCGCTCCGCGCCCTGCAGACCTCTACTGGACCGGCGAGATGCGTCACCACGACGTCCTCGCAGCTCTCGATCGCGGCACGTCCGTGATCCTGTCCGAGCACACCCATACCGAGCGCGGCTATCTGCCCGTGCTTCGCGAGCGACTCGACGCCGAGCTCGACGGCGAAGTCCTCATCGACGTCAGCCGCGCCGACGTCGAGCCTCTCCGCACCTGCTGACCTGCATGCCGGCCGACTCCGACCTCTTCCTCGCGCTTCGCGCTGGCGACATCGCATCGATCCGCGCGGTGCTCGCCGTTGATCCGGCTCGGGCCCTTGCCCGGGACACCGACGGCGTCTCGCTGCTGATGACCGCGCTCTACCACCGCTCCGGAGAGCTGGTCGAAGCCCTCCTCGGCCTGCTGTCGACGATCGACCCGTTCGAGTGCGCAGCGCTCGGCCGGACCACCGACCTGATGAGCGCGCTGACGCGAGCGCCCAGCACGCTGACCAATCGGTCGCCGGACGGATACACGGTGCTCCACCTGTCGTCCTTCTTCGGGCACGCCGACACCGTCGAGCGCCTCGCCCGGTACGGCGCCCCGATCGACGCGATCGCCGCCAACCCAACGCTGGTCC
Source organism: Planctomycetota bacterium (assembly GCA_041164325.1). Classification (GTDB taxonomy): domain Bacteria; phylum Planctomycetota; class UBA1135; order UBA1135; family UBA2386; genus JAQCBR01. Next base: position 4,028 of record JBEAPQ010000448.1, read on the forward strand.
GTCCACTGCACAGCGGCGTTGCCGCCGGGTCGGTCCGCGTCGTGCGCATCCTGCTCGAGCACGGCGCCGAGATCGACGCACCGCAGCGCGGTGGCTGGACGGCACTCCACGGCGCCGCACACCGCGGTGACTCGGACTTGGTGGAGCTGCTGCTGCGTTCCGGAGCCACACGCGGCCTCACCGGGGAAGACGGTCGTGACGCGGTCGCCCTGGCGCGCGAGGCCGGACACGAAGCCTTGGCGAAGCGGATCGAGCGAGGCGACGGTCTGTGACACATACGGCGGCCGGAGCGCGTTTCCGCCACGGGCCCCTGCACTCGATTGCCGAATAGACAAGGCACGCCCACCGTCCTGGACCTGGACTCCGAGGGGGGACCATGACTGCCCGGATCACGATCGTCGTCCACCAATTCCTGCCCCGCTACTTCACCGGCACGGAGCAGTACGCGTTCTCGGTCGCCAAGGGATTGCAGGGCCTCGGTCACGACGTCGAGGTCATCTCGCTGGAGCCGAACTTCGCAGAGCAACCCGTGCTCTACGAGGAAACCGAGGAGGTCGTCGAGGGCCTCCCGGTTTGGCGTATCCGTGCGTGGCACCGTCTCGACCGGGACTTCGAACGGATGGAGGTTGCCCACCCGTTCGTGGCGGCCCGCATCGCGGCTCGGCTGGCCAACTCCCGGCCCGACGTCGTCCACTTCTTCCACCTCCGGTATCTGGGTGTGGAACCCATCGCAGAAGCCCACGCACGGGGCATCCCGTCGGTCGTCCACCTGATGGACTTCTGGTACCTGTGCCCTGCGATCGTGCTGCGCCGCGCCGATGGGACTCTCTGCGACGGACCGCCCGACGGCGGGCTCGGCTGCATGGCCTGCATGCGTCCTGATCTGGTCGAGAGGGTCCAGGAGCGCGACCTCATGGACGTGCTCGCCCAGACCGCACCGCACATGCCGAGCGACGAGTTCGTCGGTCGAGGCCCGACAGGCCGGGCGATGACGCTCGCCATGCGTCCCAGACGCCTGAGGTCGGCACTCCTCAGCGCCAGCCGCATCGTGGCACCCTCTCGGTTCCTCAAGGACATGTTCGTCCGCAACGGCTACCCCGCAGAGCGGATCGAAGTCCTGTCGTACGGCGTGGATACAGGTCGGCTCGCGGGGGCCCAGCGCGTGGAGCGCGCGGCCGGAGACCCGCTCCGCCTGGCGTTCTTCGGGTCCATTGCCGAATACAAGGGCACCGACGTCCTCGTCGAGGCGGTGCTCGCTTCCAACGCCAACGTCACCCTGTCGATCCATGGCCGGACGACGGACTTTCCCGAGTTCGGGCCGGCGCTCGTGGAGCTCGCGTCGCACGACCCCCGCATCCGCTTTCCGGGCCCATTCCGTCGCGAGGACCTGGGCAAGGTCCTTGCCCAGGTCGACGCCTTGGTCGTGCCGTCGCGATGGTACGAGAACACACCCTTCGTGATCCTCGAGGCGTTCGCAGCGGGAGTCCCCGTGATCGCCAGCGACCTCGGTGGCATCAGCGAGGTCGTCATCGACGGCGTCAACGGTGACCTCTTCCCCGCGGGAGACGCGAGCGCCCTGCGCGGACGCATCGAGCGTCTCGCCGCCGAGCCAGATCGCATCCAGCGGTACCGCGCTGCGTTGCCGCACGTGAAGACGACGCGCGAGAACGTCGACGAAATTGCGACCATCTACCGCGAGCTGGGCGCCGCGACCTAGACTCCACTCCCGTGAAGATCAGCCTCGCGATCCCGACCCTGAACGGGGGCCCTCTACTCGCCGAGGTCCTCGCCGCGATCGAGCGACAGGGCTTCGCCGGCCCGGTCGAGAGGATCGCCATCGACAGTGGCTCGACGGACGGGACCCGAGAGCTCCTGACGCAGCACGGCTTCGCGGTCGAGGAGATCGAAGCCGTCGACTTCGACCATGGCCGCACGCGCGACCGGATGATCGCGCGCGCCGAAGGCGACATCGTCGTGCTGCTGACCCAAGACGCCACACCCGCCGACGGTGACTGGCTCGAGGCGCTGGTCGCTGTCTACCGGGACGAGCCGAGGGTGGGCGCAGCCTACTGCCGCCAGATCCCGCGAGATGACTGCAACCCGTTCATTGCCCGCAGACTCCGCGCGTGGACCGCGGGCACCACGGAGCGCGTTTCGCAAGAGCCGTGCTCGGCCGAGGAGTTCGAGGCTCTCGATCCGATGGATCGACTCAAGCGGTGTGCGTACGACAACGTGGCGGGCTCGGTGCGACGCGCCGCCTGGGCCGAGGTCGGAGGCTTCGGCGGCCGACCGTTCGGGGAAGACGTCGCCTTCGGGAAGAAGCTGATCCTCAGCGGTCACTCGATCGTGTTCGAGCCCCGCTCCCGAGTCATCCACAGCCACAACCGCTCGCCGAGGGAAGAAGGGCGACGGATCTACTGCGACCACCAGAACCTCCGAGACCTCTTCGGTGTGCACCTGCTGAAGACCCACGCCGACTACCGGAACGCCGTCCGATGGGGAGAGACCGAATACGCCCGCATCGTCGATGAGATCGACATGGAGGACGGTGCGCGCCGCGAGCTCCACGCCTGGGCACGCGCCTACGCCCAGGCCGCACCGTTGGGGATGTTCCTCGGGGCACGATCCCAACCATCGCTGGGCGCGCCAGCCGACGCGCTCTTCCGGGCTGTCGACGCCCGCATGCACGCTGGTATCTGATGAGGCGGAGAGGCGACCGTTCCCACCCTCCCGTGGCCGTCCGGGCCCGACCTGATTCCCCTTCGGCCACGACCCACAGGCACGACATCCTCCTGGCGCGCCTCCACCGCAGTCACCCTCCCACTCACCGCGCAACATCCGCATGAACACGGACCCCATGCTGCAACGTCTGGACGCCATCGACCGCCGCCTCGAGCGGATCGAAGCGCTCCTTTCCGAGGTCGAGACCCTTCGCTCGGCACTCCAGCACGAGCGCGACAGCCGCGCCGCCCTGGCTGACCAGACTGCTTGGCTGATCGAGAGCCTCGGAGAAACCCGGCTGGAGCTCCGGCGCGAGCGCGAGTCCTCGAAGCCGAACTGAGCCGCACGCGAGGCCGGAGCGCCGCAGGCCCGGACTCACGTGCGCACGACGCCCGCCTCGACCACTTCGGCGTACATCGCATCCGCGAGCAGGACCCAGCCGAGGTGGTAGGAGCGGCACTCGCCGCAGACGTGGCCGCCGTGCAGCGCACGCTCGTCGGGTCGGCCCGTCCAAGCGCCGAAGTGCATCCGCTTGAGTTCGCCCGAGCCCAAGCCGAGCAGCCCGGTCGACGCAGGATCGTCGTGCTGGGCTGCACGCCAGACGGCGCCACGCTCGTGGTCGACGAACTCGGCGCGCGGGAGTTCCGGCCGCTGGTCGAACCAGCCGAGGCTCTTCTGGATCGCCGTGTGGTAGCGCGGGTCGTCGCCGACGCCGAGGGCCGCGGCCGTCAGCATCATCGGCCCCATCGCGTCCTGGTGGACCGTGTAGACCGGGTAGCGCACCGCTTCCCGACCCGCCTTGACGTGGTAGACCCACCACCACTGGCCAGCCTCACCCTGCAGCGTGCAGATGACCCTGGCGCATCCGGACGCGCCAGCGGCCGACCGCTCGTCTCCGGTCGCACGCGCGTGCGCCGCCAGCCCCATCGTCGGGTAGACCTGGGACGCGAAGCTCCCGAGGTGCGTGTCCGAGCGAAGGCGAATCAGGTTCTTGCGACGGGTCCGTCGGCCGAACGAGAACAGCCGCGTCGCGGTGTCCTGCTGCTGCATCAGTCGCACGGCGACGCTCTCCGCGAGCTCCCGCTGACCCTTGACCTCACAGCCGGCGCGCAGCGCCTCGGACAGGCCGAGGACGAGGCAGCCCATGTCCATGCTCGCGAAGCCGAACTCCCGACGATCGAGTTCGGCACGCCGGTCGACGATCGCACGGGCCAACGCTTCGGCGCGTCCATCGCCTCGCTGGATGTGGTTCCAGAGGACGAGCCCGGAGTCGCCCAGACTCGGCGCACGTGGGGCCCAGGCCGCAAGGCTCTCGACCACAGGCGCGGTCTCGATGCGATCGCTGCGACCGAGCGCACGCTGCGCCTCGAGGCCGAGCAGGGACATCACCGAGTAGCGCTCGGAGATCCCCTCGTTGCGGAGCTCTTCGGGCCCCTTCCCGGCGAAGGCCCGGAACGAGAACCAGCGACCATCATCGACCAGCATCCGCTGGAGACCGCGCAGCGCGACCGGCACGAACCGATCCCGGAACGTTGCGCTGATGGCCTCCTGCTGCGGGTTCATCGTGTTGGTGCGGCTGATCACGGTCATGCTGGACGTTCCTCGGTCTCCGTGGGGGAACCGCCCCCCGTCGGAAGACCGAGTTTCCGGGCCAGACGACGGAGCGACGCGGCCCAGATGGCACGCGCCGGCCCGAGGTCCGCGCCGTGGAAGTACGACCAGCGGATCGGAGGACGGAGGGACCACAGCCAGCCAAGCCGGCTGAGCTCCCCGCGTTTCCGGTATTCATCGGCGGAACGAAGGTCCGAGGTGAAATGGACCCACTTCCTGGCCCACCTCCGCGACCGGACCTGCGGAACCGGGGCCCCGACCACGTCCGCGTAGACCAGGTAAGGGATCGGGACGCCGTTGATGTCCGCGACCGCGTTCTGCCAGTCGGTGCGGCCGACGGTGGGCTCGATCAGGAAGAAGCTCCCGTCCCGCGGATCACGCTTGTACTCGCAGGAAGCGATGCCGCGAACGCCCGCAGCCGCGAGGAAGTCAGCCGTCCGCCCGACCAGCTCCGGCGCCTCGGCGGGCCCGCACGAAGCCGTGCCCCCGCAGCGCGGCGGCCACTGCCGGATCTTGTGTCCGACGAACGAACCGAGCAGACCACCGTCCTGACCGATGGCAACGAGGCAGAAGTAGACGTCCGCATCGCTGCCGGGAATGAACTCCTGGATCACGGCGCGGGGCTCGGCGTCGCAGAACGCCCGGTAGGCCGCGCGGAGCTCGTCGGCGTTCTCGAGCCGCTGCGCCTTCTTGGCACCCGTGGTCGCGAACGCCGGAGACTTGTCCTGCGGCTTGAGGATGCACGGGTAGCGCAGCTGGACCGCCACGCGCTCCAGATCGTCGGGGACCTCGACGACGAATGTCGCGGGCACCGCCACCCCGTGCTGACGCGCCGCTTCGTCGATGCCCTTCTTGCTGAGCAGGTCGTGCACCGCGCGGGGATCGCCGTAGGGCAAGCGGTAGACCGACGAGAGCCGGTCGTGGGCAGCCGTGATCCGCTCGACCGACTCGTCGGTGATCGGCATGAGGACCGGTCGCTCGGCGCCGAGTTCCCGGCTGATGCGCTCGAGGAAGTAGACGAGGTCTTCTCCCGCCGGACGACGCCAGATCCGGCGGACGGCCCGGGTCTGCAGCTCGGGCGCGTCGTCGGGCCCGTCGTGCAGCGCGTGGACCTCCACACCGTGCTCCCAGAGCACACGTGCCACCCCGAGCCCGTTCAGGTTCAGGGCGGTCAGCAGGACCGGGGCTCTGTGGCTTGGGGACGACACGGGACTCTTCCTCTATCGTCCGTTCCGGGGCGGCGCATCACGCAACGTGGACGCGCCTCCCGAATCTCCGCTGCCAGCGGCAAAACAGGGTGATCCGACCCGCGGCGCCGCACTGCATCCCGACACCTACGGCGACACCGTGCTCCACGTCTCCATCGCAGCCCTCCTGCTTTCCCACTTCGTCCCGGCGCCCGGCGTGGCAGCCGGGGTAGCGCCCGCCGAGCCGATCCGTGCGATGAGCTTCAACATCCGCTACGGCACGGCCAACGACGGCCGCAACCACTGGTCCCGCAGGCAGGACCTCGTCGCGGACACGATCGATCGGCATCGACCGCACGTGCTCGGCGTCCAGGAGGCGCTGGAGTTCCAGCTGCGGTTCTTGGAGGAGGCGTTCCCCGAGTACCGGCGCATCGGCGTCGGGCGGGACGCCGACGGTGGCGGCGAGCACGCCGCACTGTTCATCGACGCGCAGAGGTTCGAGGTCGTCGAGTCCGGAACGTTCTGGCTGGCGCCCGAGTCGGATCAGCCGGGAGCCCTCGGCTGGGATGCCGCGCTGCCGCGCGTCTGCACATGGGCACGCCTCCGCGATCGGGTGGACGACAGCCCACTCCTCGTCCTCAATGCCCACTTCGACCACCGCGGCGAACGCGCCCGCCTCGAGTCAGCCCGGATGATCGGTACGCGCGTGCGCCAGGAGCCGGACACTCCGACGCTGGTTCTCGGCGACCTGAACGCCAGTGAGGGCGCTGCACCGCTCGACGCG
>JBEAPQ010000449.1:0-8055 GCA_041164325.1 Planctomycetota bacterium
TCCCGGTCGTCGCCCTGACCGCTGCCCTCCCCGCCCAAGACAAGGTCGACATCTCGATCCAGAAGCCGTCCAAGGCCGTCCGCTACACGATCGAGGCGCGTTCGTCGAACCAGAGCGAGCGGGAGGTCCTGGTCGACGGGGAACCGATGGGCGGCGGCCGCGGCGGTTTTGGCGGGGGCGCCAACGGCACGACCAAGCGCGAAACCCGCCTGATCTTCGATGAGGGACAAGCGGACGGCGGCACGTGGCGGGTCTACCGCACGGCGACGACGAAGTCGGAGATGCCCGGCCGTGATGGCGAGCCGGCGACGAACGAGATCGAAGGCGGCCTGGTCGGCACGCGGCTCCGCATCGTCGAGGACGACCGCGGCACCGTGATCGAAGCGGACGGCGACGGGGCCGAGGAGCTGTCGCCGATGGCGACGCGCGGCGTGCCGGCGGCGACGAGCTTCGCGGGCATCACGCCCGCGGGCGGCGTCGAGATCGGCACCGAGTTCGAGCTTCCCGCGGCCTTCTTCACGGCGCTGCAGGGGATCGATCACCCCGTCCGCCCCGCGATGGACCCGAGCGCGTTCGGCGGCGCCTTCGGCGGCCGCGGTGGCCGCAACCCAGCGGGTGACGGAGGCGATGCCGGTGGTCGTGGTGCGGGCGGCGATGCCGGTGGTCGTGGCGGTCGCGGTCAGCGTGGCCAGGGCGGCGCGGGCGGTGATGCCGGCGGCGCAGAGCGCCCACAGCGCGGGCAGCGCGCTGCGGGTGGCGGCGCCGGTGGTCCCGGTGGCGCCGGGGGCCGTGGCGGCATGGCGGGCATGATGGGCATGCTCGGCGGTGACCAGAACCTGACGCTGATCGCCAACGACAAGCTGGAAGGCAAGGTCCTCGGCAAGGTCGTCGAGGTGAAGGACGGCGTTGCGAAGATCGAGTTCCAGGGCGTCCGCGCCGTCGAGGGCGACATCGCCGAGCTGGGCATGTCGATGCTGGGCGGCGGACGCGGTGGTCGCGGCGGCTTCGGCGGCCGTGGCGGGCAGGGCGGTGGCCAGGGCGGCGGCTTCGGAGTCGAAGGCGAGGGCTCGATGAAGGTCGAACTCGCCGGCGCGATCTGGGTCGACGTCGACCAGCACGCGCTCGTCAAGCTCGTCGTCGAGGGCAAGAGCACGACCTGGACCGAAGCCCGCATGGGCGGCGGAGACCGCGAGATCGAAATGAGCGGCTCGTCCGAGGGCGAGTTCCGCTACGCGGTCGAAACCGGCGAAGCCGAAGGCGACAAGTGATGTCCGTCGGGTGCTCCGCAGGGAGCACCCGCACGTTGTCCGACGGGCGCTCCGCAAGGCGCTCCCGCTGCTTGTCTGGCATGCGCTCCGCGAGGAGCCCATGCGACGCAGGCCCCGGCAGGGCATGGCCCTGCTCCCGGCGCGATGGGCGTCGGATGGCTGTCTCGAACGCGTCCAGCGTGCGTCCGGCCGCGAAACCCGCACCGCCCCCCTGTAGCTGACGACCTGATATGCAACGTTTCCTGTGGCTCGTTCTCGGCCTCGCCGCAATCGTCGGCACGGGCTTCGCAGTCCTGGGCGGGGGCGGAAACGCCGAACGCCCGTTCGACGAAGCTCCCCTCTCTGCGGATCCGACCGCTGATCCCAACCCTCGGGATGCCGAGGCACGGGTCAGCACGCTGGACCGGTCCGAGGACGCGCTGGAGCGGCAGGAGATCGCGATGGCCGAGGAGCTCGGCCTCGTCGACGCCGGCTCCGACTGGGATGCACGGGGCACACTCCTGGTCCGCGGACGCGTCGTCGACCGGGAAGGCCGCCCGATCGCAGGGGCCGAGGTTGCCCCCTTCGTCCGCCGCAACGGGCGGGCTTTCTTCGACCGCGGCAACGGCGGCGGTCGCGGCGGACCGAACTTCGAACCTGGCACCGACTTCCGGGCCCTGTTCCGCGAGCGGCCGCTGACCGAAGCCACCGCGACCGGCGCAGACGGGACGTTCTCGTTCGCAGGAGAGGCTTTCGCGCGCGGCACGAGCCTCGAACTGGCCGTGCAGCATGAGGCCTTCGCCCCAGCCCTCGCCCGCGGCGAGTGGACCGTGGACGACGGTGGCGAACTGGTGCTCGAAGACGTGGTCCTGCAGGTCGGCGTCACGCTGACCGGGCGCGTCATCGGGCCGACCGGCGCCGGCGTCGGTGCCGCTGCAGTCCGCTTCGATGACCCCGGCCAGGGTGGCGGCCGCGGCGGTCGGGGCGGCGGCCCGGGGGGCGGCCGCTTCGGCGGTTCCGACCGCCTCGAGAATCTGGTCGGCAGCGTCGAGACCGATGCGACCGGCTCGTTCTCCTTCGCACACATTCCCGCCGGACGCTTCCGCGTCGTGGCGTCCGCCCCCCGACACGTCGACGGCCGTTCCGACACGATGGACGGCGCCGACGGTGCAACGGTCGACGTTGGGGTCATCGAACTCGGTCCCGGCGCCGAACTGACCGGCATCGTGCTCGACAACCTCGGGCAGCCCGTCGCCAAGGCTGAAGTCACGGCGTCGGCGTCGCGTGAGGCGATGATGAACCAGGCGCGCAACATGGCGGAGGCCTTCCTGAACGGAGGCGACGTCGGCGGTGGAGGCCGCGGTGGACGCGGCGGTGCACAGGACCTGATGGGCATGTTCGGCGGCGGCAACAACGCGCGTGTCTCCGCGGAGACCGACGCAGAAGGCCGTTTCGTCCTCGATCGCGTCCCGCAGTCGGAGCTCCGTCTCGAAGTCCGGCACCCGGACTACGTCGACGTCGACCTCGACCCGGTCGATCCGCGTTCCCAAGTCCAGGTGCAGGTGGTCGTGGCGGAGCGACCGACTGCGGCAGGCGTCGTCGTGGACGCGGCCACCGGCACGCCGATCGAGTCCTTCGGGATCCAGGCCCGCCGCGCTCCGGGCGCCAACTTCGGATTCGGAGGCGGGGCCCGCGGTGGTCGAGGCGGCAACAACCCGTTCGGCGAGATGGCACAGCGGTTCGCCGAGGGCAACCCGGAGATGGCCGCCCGCGTCGGCGAGTTCCAGGCCAACCAGGAACGCCAGCAGCAGTGGCGCCAGCAGTTCCTGGGTGGTTCCGGCCAGATGCCACAGCGCACGCCGGCCCCCACCAGCCACCCGGAAGGACAGTTCGTCGTCGAAGACCTGCAGCCGGGCGAGTACCTGCTCGACGTGGACGCGCCCGGCTACGTGCGCGTCGCCGCGGGACCGTTCGACATCCAGACCGGCGCCGCCAACGAGGGCTTCGTCGTGCGCGTCGAGAAGGGGTATGCACTCGAGGGTCGCGTGCTCCACGTCGGCACCAAGGAGCCGGTCGCGGGCGCACGCGTCAGCCTGTCGATCCCTCCGCTCGACGACAACGGCGGCAACGACATGGCGAACCTCTTCGGAGGACGCGGCGGTCGGGGCGGCTTCGGTGGCTTCGGCGGTGGCTTCGGTGGCCAGGATCGCCTCGACGAGACGAGGACGGATGGGAAGGGGCGCTTCCAGCTCCGTCCCCTGCGCGCGGGCACCTACGTGCTGCGCGTCGATGCCGACGGCTTCCCTGGGTACGAGAACCCGGCGTTCGCGCTGGGGCCGAGCTCGGCGAACTCCGACATCCAGCTCGATCCCGGCGCCCGCGTCTACGGCACGGTGCTGGGTCTCGAAGCTGGCAAGAGGGTCCGCCTGGAGTTCTCGAACGCCGAGACCAACGAACGCCGCACGGCCAACGTGTCGCGTCAGGACGGCTCGTACGAGATCGAAGGACTGACCTCGGGTGGCTACTTCATCTCCCTGCTCGACGAGTCCGCCCAGGGCGGTGGCCGCGGCGGGATGCGGTCACGGATCGGAGCCATCGTGTCGTCCCGCGCGGGTGCGGCCCCGGACCTGATCGTGCCGCCGGGCGGCGACATCCGGTACGACTTCAACGCGACGAGCTTGGACAACGCCACCGTGCGCGGACGCGTGTTCAAGAACGGAGCACCGGGTGAGGGACTGGAGGTCCGACTCGTGGCCCAGGTCTCGCAGACGGGCCTCGATCCGCAGATCGAGCGCTTCGCCGCGGCACGACTGTCCGGACTGTTCCGATCCGATGTGAAGACGGAGGACGGCTCCTTCGAGATCGAGTCGGTTCCTCCCGGGGACTACGTCCTCGAGGTCGGCGCACGCAACGGCGGTGGTCGCGGCGGTCGCGGCGGCGGCCCCCAGCTCCAGTTGTTCGGGGGCGGCGGTTCCGCCGCGGTCTACAGCGAGCCGCTGACGGTCCGCAAGGGTGTCCCGACCGAGCGCACGATCCAGGTGACGATCGGCAGCCTCGAGGCCACGTTGACCAGCGCGGCGGACCAGACACCCGTCGCTCGCGGCCGCGCGTCCCTCGTCCCCGCTGCCGAGGCGGGCAACCTGCCCACCGACCAGTGGAACCAGCTGTCGGGCTCGATCCGCGGCGGGCTGCGCGACGGGAAGGCGACCTTCGAGGCCGTGCCTCCCGGAACCTACAAGCTGCTCATCCAAGCGAGCGGGTTCCAGGAAGCGGTCCTGGACGTGCAAGTCCTGCCGAGCAACGTGCCGGCGCAGGTGCCTGTGTCCCTGACCGTCGATCCGAACGCGCCCGCGGGCGGCGCCGGACCCAGGCCGCAGAATGGGCCGGGCCCTGGCTCCGTGGGCCCGGGCGGGCGTGGCGGAGCCAACCCCGGCGGCCGCGGTGGCGCGGGCAACGGGGGTGGACGAGGCGGACAGAACGGCGCTCGAGGCAACGGGAACGGCGGCCAGCGCGGCAACGATTGACGCTGCTCGCCGCGGCACCGCCGCCAACGAGTCGGTCCCGGTCCCTGGCGCTGCGGCCCACGAGGCCTGTCCCTCCCGATGCGCGCGGGTCATGCTGCACACATGCGCTGCATCTCCCCCGCAAGACTGGTCGTCGCACTGGCCCTCACGGCGACGGCGGTCAGCCAGGAATCGGAAGGCCCGGAGCGCCCCCACATCCTGCTGATTCTCGCCGACGATCTGGGCTACGCGGATCTCGGCTGTCAGGGCTCGCGCTACTACGCGTCACCGGCCCTCGACGAGCTGGCAGCACAGGGTGCCCGGCTGACCCATGCGTATTCGAACGGCCCCAACTGCGCGCCGACGCGCGCTGCGCTGCAGAGTGGCTGCTACGCGCCGCGGACGGGCATCTACACGGTCGGCACGGGCGCCCGCGGACGAGCGGAACACCGGAAGCTCGTGCCGGTGGAGAACCGGACAGACCTCGACGACCGGCTGCCGACCCTCGCCGAAGGCCTCCGCGCAGCGGGCTACCGCACCGCACACTTCGGCAAGTGGCACTTGGGCGAGCCGGGCACAGGCGGACCTGAGGAGCACGGCTTCGACATCAACGTCGCGGGCTACCGAGCCGGTTCGCCGCGCTCCTACTTCAGTCCCTACCGGAACCCCGCGCTCGAAGATGGGCCGGCTGGCGAGTACTTGACGGACCGGCTGACCGACGAGGTCATCGACTTCCTCCACGGGCACGTCTCCGAAGACGAGCGCCGACCGCTCTACCTCCAGCTCTGCCACTACGCGGTCCACACACCGATCCAAGCCAAGCCGGAGGATGAGGCCTACTTCGCCGACCGGGAGCCTGTCGGGGGCCAGCGCAATGCCGCCTACGCCGGCATGGTCCTGAGCCTCGACCGCAGCGTCGGGCGGATCATGGGAGCCCTCGACGAGCTTGGCCTCGCGGACCAGACCCTGGTCGTGTTCGCATCCGACAACGGTGGTGTCGGCGGCTACGGAGACCTGGGCGGCAAGGGGATCACCGACAACGCCCCGCTCCGCGGTGGCAAGGGCCAGCTGTACGAGGGCGGAGTGCGCGTTCCGATGCTCATCCGCTGGCCCGGCGTGACCGAAGCGGGCTCCATCCTCCCGACCCCCGTTCTGACGATGGACCTGTTCCCCACGTTCCTCCGCACGGCCGGGGTGGCCGAGGACGATCTCCCCCGCCATGACGGCATCGATCTCCGCAGCCTCTTCGGACCCGGGTCGCCGCCGGTCCGCGACCTGCATGTCCACTTCCCGGGCTACCTGGAGGCCAGCGCACAGCGCGGCACGTGGCGCACGACGCCCGGCGCTTCGATCCGGCGTGGCGACCTCAAGCTGATCCAGTGGTTCGAGGACGATCGGGTCGAGCTGTACGACCTTGCGTCCGACCCGGGCGAGACCCGCGACCTCAGCGGCGAGCAGCCGGAGCGGGTTCGGGAACTGCTCGACGCGATGGCGGCTTGGCGGCGGTCGGTCGACGCACCGATGCCCGCGACGAAGTGATCCGCCGGGTTCGGTCTGTGGTCGTTGCCGGGACTGCAGCCGGACCGAGGAGGGCCGCGGTCGTCGCCGCCCGGGCGACTCAGTTGCCGCCGCCGAGCTGCTTCTTCATCTGGCCGACGATCTCATCGATCTGCGCGTTCACCGGGTGATCGGGAGACACCTTCTTCGCCTCCTCCAGGCACTGGATGGCCTTGGCCGGGTCACCGCCCCGGAACGCCACCATGCCCCGGACGTAGAGGAGCTCGTGACGATCGCTCGCGCCGAGGTCAGCTGCGGCCGGCGCGGCGAGGAACTCGTCGATCAGCGTGCCCGCCTTGGCCCAGTCACCGGCCTGAGCCGCTTCGTTCATCGCGGCCTTCAGACCCTGCACCTGCGCGGCCATCGCCATCGCGCGCTTCTTCTTCTCGAAGGTCTCCTTCAACCCACCCTTGCCGTCGGCATCGAGCGCGATGATCTGGTCGATCCACGCGGTGTAGTGCTGGTGGAGCGACGCGTCCATCGTGTCGAGGGCATCGGCAAGCCTCTGCGCCTTCGCCACGCCCTTCACCTCTTCCGCGTCGGCGAGCAGCTTGTCACGCTGCGCGCGCACGGCCGCGAGCTCCGTCAGGTGTTCCAGATAGGGCTCGGCGCCGCCCTGCTGGTAGCCGGTCTGGGCGTAGGGACGACCCATCTCGTCCGCCAGGTAGATCGTCGGAAACCCCTCGACGCCGAAGGCCTCCATCAGCTTCTCGTTCTGCTTCTGGAGTTCCTCGCTCTGGCCCGACTTGTCCCGCGGGAAGTCGAGCTCGACCAGCACGAAGCTCCCGGGAGCTCGCTCCTGGAACGCCGCCTGGTCGAAGACCTCGCCCTTGAGCCGCTTGCACCAGATGCACCAGTCCGAGCCCGTGAAGTCGATCAGGAGATCGCGGCCTTCCTTCGCAGCCAACGCCTTGGCCGCCTCCCAGTCGGTCATCCACGTCACCGCCTCGGCCTTGGGCTCCACTTCGACCGGGTCCTGGGCCGCGAGAGGACTGAGGAGGAGGAGAAGGCAGGGCAAGACGGACTTCATGATGATCTCCCGGGTTCGTCGTGGGCAGGCACGGGCCGGCATGATGCAAGGGCAGACCGAGGCGCGGATCGGGAATCCTGGAATCCCGCGCGCGGAGCCGCAGACCGCACCGAACGCCAGAATCTCAACCCGTGGCACGACGCACGAGCGCCTCGAGCTCTTCGGCGCTGGCCTGGCCCTCGTGGATCTCGACGACGGCCCCGCTGCGGTCCAGGACCATCGTGAACGGCAGGTCGCCGGGAACCCCGAACTCCTCGAGCACCGGGATAGGGTCGGTGTCCCCGTACAGGAACACGGGGAAGGTCAGACCTCGCTCCGCCAGGAAGCCGGGGAGCTCCGCACGCGCCTCGTCCAGCTCGTAGCCGGGCGCCCACAGATCCATGGTGAAGCCCAGCACGTCGCCGCCCGCCTCCTGGAGGAGGGGCCGCACGGCTTCCAGGTCGGGCAACTCGGCCACGCAGGGCGTGCACCACCGCGCCCAGAAGTTGACGAGCAGCGGCTGGCCCTTACGGGCCACGAGCTCCGCGGCGAGTCCCTTCGCATCGAGCACCGCGACCGCGGACGAGGCTTCCCCCGCAGCGGGCGCGACGCGCTCGTCCTCTCCCCCGCAGGACGCCAGGCCCAGCATGAGGAGGATGGCGAAGCCCCACCTCAACGGCGGCGACCTCGGCCACGGCGCACGCCGCCCTCACCCGCGGGACGCTTGATCCCGCAGCCG
>JBEAPQ010000450.1:0-6466 GCA_041164325.1 Planctomycetota bacterium
CGGGCTCCGCGTCTGGCTCGGGACTCCGAACGCGTGACTCATCGACGTCTGCACCGCGCGCGCGGTCGCGTCGGGCGCGGATCCCGCGTGGCAGGCGGTGCACGACAGCTTGTCGAGGTGGATCGGCGGCAGGCCCTTGTGCTGCGGCTTCGGCGCGCCGAGGCGGCCGCCGCGTGCGTCGATCCCGCCGTGTCCGTCGGTGCCGTCGAGGTGGCAGCCGCGGCAGGACAGTGACGCGACAGCGTCGCCGGCCGGGTGCTGCTCGCCCTCGTAGCCGCGGACCGTGTGGTGCTCGAGCCCGTTGCGGTGGCAGTCGACGCAGTCCATCCCGGCGCGGATATGGACGTCCTGGTCGTGGAGCCAGCGCGGCTCGGCGCCGGGTCCGACCTGCTGGCGCGTGTGGCAGGTCATGCACGACGCGTTGGTCGGGCGGCGCACGACGTCGAAGAAGACCTTGCCGTCGGGGCCGATGCGGCTCCGGTCGTAGGTGACCTTGGGCAGCTTGCCAGCGGCGCCCTCTGCGTCCTTGTCGAAGTCGTCGGGCAGCCCGCGCACCGAGCCGTCGATCTTGGCGAGGCCCATTGCGGCGGCCGAAGCCCACGCGAAGTCCTGCGTCGCCGTCGTCTTCGCCCAGCGCTCGTGGCTCCACGACCGATCCGCCGAGTGGCAGATCATGCAGTCGATGTCGAGGTCGCCCGTGACGCGGAAGCGGCCGCTCCCGCGCTCGGCGCCGGTGTAGCTCGACGAACCGCCCGGCAGCTGCCGCGCGAACTCCGTCAGGAACGCGACCGCGTCGAGGCCGAACTCGCTCGGCTGCCGCGTGCCCGGCCAGCCGCGGTAGGACAGCGGCACCTGCGTGCCGGTCCGCTCGTCGGTCAGGATCCACGGCTCGCCGGGACGGCCCGCATCACCGCCCGCCGCCGCGTTGAAGTGCCAGCCGTGCTCGATCGCGCCGATGTCGTGGCACGTCTTGCAGGTCTGGTAGCTCGAGAACGGCGGTGCGCCCTCCGCCGTCGGGTCGAACTTGCGTCCGGCGGCGTCGACGAGCTCCAGGTGGTGGGCGTGCGTCCGTCCGCTGTCGGTGCGCTTGTAGTTCTCCTGGGCCCCGAGCGCCGGGAAGAGGCAGGCCGCCGCGAGGGCGACCGCGCCGAGGTGGAGGGGGCTCACTGGCCGTCCCCGACCTTGGCCCGGACCTCCTTGCCGCCCGCGCGGATGATCCCGTTCGTCGCGTCGTCGGCCGACTCCCAGTAGCGGAGCTGGTCCTCGGGCGACGGTGCGTGCAGCGGGCGCACGATGCGGAACCCGACGTGGAAGCCGTCGGTGAACCACCAGATGCTCTTCGGGAACTGCGGGTCCCGGTCCTGCCACATCGCGTCCGAGCCCAGGCGCGCCGCCGAGCGGCAGGCATCCGGCTCGGAGTCCCAGGAGCCGCCGCGCGCGACGCACGGGAACACCTTGGTCGGCCAGACGATCGCGTCGGTGACCGAGCCCTTGCCGCCTTCGATCCGGGAGTAGGCGTCGGCCGCGTACTGGTCGATGACCCACTCGGCGACGTTGCCGTGCATGTCGTGGAGTCCCCACGGGTTCGGGGCCTTCGAACCGCTCTTGCGGTAGCCGGCGCCGAAGTCGGGGTGCCCCTTGGTCACGTCGTCGTAGAGGCTGTTCTCGAAGAAGACCGCGTGCTCGCCGAGCTGCTCCGGGTCATCGCCGAACGAGTACGCCGTGGTCGTGCCGGCGCGCGCCGCGTACTCCCACTCGGCCTCGGTCGGCAGCCGGTAGAACTGGCCGGTCTTGCGGCTCAGCCACTTCGTGAACTGGCGCGCCGCGAACTGCGAGACGTTGGCGACCGGGAACCCACCCTTGGTGCCCATGCCCTTGAGGATGGGGGCGGCGTCCTGTTCGTAGAGCGGGGTCGGCAGGCTGACCGCGTCGGCCCAGACCTCTTCGGTGACGTCGACCGCGCGGAGCGCGCCCTCGACGTGCGCCGAGTAGGCGCGGCGGAACTCGTCGAACGCGTCCCAGCTGACCTCGAACTTGCCGATCCAGAACGGCGCGACCTCGATCTCGACCTGCGGGCCCTCGTCATCCTCCCGGCCGGCCTCGTCCGCGGGCGAGCCCATCTTGAACGTCGCCGGGTAGCCGTCCTTGCCGACCGGGATCGGCACCATCGGGATCTCGACGGTCGTCCCTTCGAGGGCGAGCGTGAACGGCTCCATCCCGGCGGGTTCCTGGGCCGCGAGGCCGGCAGACAGGAGGAGGCTGACGCAGGGCAGGAGGAGGCAGCGGTCCGTCATGGGGGAGGGGTCTCTGGTCGAGGCGGGCGCCGTGGCGGGGCAGCGACGGCGGGTCCGCGGGCAGGTAGCTTCTGACTGATGCGACCGGTCCGAGCGATTCCATCCGAACCCCGATCGGGTTCGGCCGGTGCCGGGCCGCGGCGATCCTACCAGACGACCCGGTGGATGCTGCCCCTGGTCGGTGCGTTGCTCGCGTCCTGCCAGGGGGTTGGGAACGCACCCGATGCGGTCCGCCGCGAGCGGAGCGAGGTGCACATGGGCACGCAGTTCCGCATCGTCGCCTACGCCGACAGCGCGTTGCGGGCGGAGGATGCGATGCGCGCGGCCTTCGCGAAGATCGCGGCCCTCGACGCGTCGATGACCGACTACGACCGGACGAGTGAGCTGAGCCTCCTGTCGTCGCGCGCCGTCGACGCGCCGGTCGCGGTCTCGCCGGACCTGTTCGCGGTGCTGGCGCTGGCAGCTGAGGTCGCGGGAGCGACCGGCGGCGCGTTCGACGTGACCGTGGGACCGGCGATGGGGCTCTGGCGCCGCGCGCGGCGCCAGGGCGAGCTGCCGACCGCGCAGCGGCTCGCGGCCGCGCGTGCGGCGATGGGGGCCGGACTGGTCGAGCTCGATGCCCGCGCGCAGACGGTCCGCCTCGCGCGCCCCGGCATGCGCCTCGATCTGGGCGGGATCGCCAAGGGCTACGCGGCGCAGAAGGCATACGAAGTCCTCGAGGCCGCCGGGTGCCCGATCGCGCTGGTCGACGCGGGCGGGGACGTGGTCTGTGGGGATCCGATCCCCGGTTCCGACGGATGGTCGATCGGGCTGACCACGCTCGACGGGGAACCCGGCACAGCGATCCTTGCCGCGCGCACCGCGGTCGCGACGTCGGGCGACCTCTTCCGCTACCTCGAGATCGGCGGCGTCCGCTACTCCCACGTGCTCGATCCGCGCACCGGCCTCGGTGTCATCGGAAGGCGTCAGGCGACGGTGATCGCGCCGGACGGGGCTCTCGCCGACGCGCTCGCGTCGGTGGCCTGCGTTCTTCCGCCGGCCGAAGCGCTGGAGCGTTTCTCGCTCTGGCCCGGAGTCGAAGCCGAGATCGTGTTCGACGACGGAGATGGGGTCCGCTCGTTGCGCTCGGCGGGATTTCCCGCGCGGCTCGCGGCGGCGCGTTGATTCCCGTCCTGGACACTTGTCCCGACGCTGCGACGGCGGACCGAGCGGGTGGAAAGGTCCGGGTCCCAGGTGCTACCGTGCCCCGCCGGCTGGCCCCCCGCCGCCGTTCGACACTTCCCCTCTTCGAAGCTCGCGCATGACCAAACCAGCACCCCGTGGCGTGTCCCGGCGTCAGTTCATCGCTCGTTCCGGCACGGCCGTCGCGTCCGCCGGCCTCGTCCCGTCCCTGTCGGCGGGCGTCCACATCGGCGGTGACGAAGTCATCAAGGTCGGCCTGATCGGCTGCGGCGGCCGTGGTACCGGCGCTGCCCGCCAGGCGCTGAAGGCCGACGCCAGCGCGCGCCTCGTCGCGATGGGGGATGCGTTCATCGACCGCCTCGAGCCGAGCCTCAACAGCATCAAGAACTCTGACGTCGGCCCGCAGGTCATGGTCGACGAGGAGCACAAGTTCACCGGGTTCGAGGCCTACAAGGGCGTGATCGACTCGGTCGACGTCGTGCTGCTCTGCGCGACGCCGCACTTCCGCCCGCGCCACCTGCGCGCGGCGATCGAGGCCGGCAAGCACGTGTTCTGCGAGAAGCCGGTCGCCGTCGATGCGCCGGGCGTCCGCCACGTGATGGAGACCTGCCGGATGGCGAAGGAGAAGAACCTGAACGTCGTGTCGGGTCTCTGCTACCGCTACCAGGACGCCAAGCGCGAGGTCATCCAGAAGGTCCACGAGGGCGCGGTCGGCGACATCATCTCGCTGCAGTGCACCTACAACACCGGCTTCCTGTGGCACCGCGGCCGCCAGCCGGAGTGGAGCGAGATGGAGTACCAGCTCCGCAACTGGCTCTACTGGACGTGGCTCAGCGGCGACCACATCGCCGAGCAGTCGATCCACAGCCTCGACAAGATCCTGTGGGCGATGAAGGACGTCCCGCCGGCCAAGGTCACCGCGAGCGGCGGTCGCATCGTCCGGACCGACCCGAAGTTCGGGAACATCTTCGACCACTTCAACACGGTGTTCGAGTGGGAGAGCGGTCCCAAGCTGTTCCACTCGTGCCGCCAGTGGGGTGGGGCCGACGCCGACGTGTCCGACTACGTGTTCGGCACCAAGGGCACGGCTGCGCTCCAGAGCCACTACGTCACCGGCGAGAACGAGTGGCGCTTCCGCGGTCGTCCGTCGGACATGTACCAGCAGGAGCACGACGAGTTCTTTGCCGCCATGCGCAACGGCACGCCGATCAACAACGGCGACTACATGTGCAAGAGCACGCTGATGGCGATCATGGGTCGCATGTCGGCCTACACCGGCAAGACGATCACGTGGGAGCAGGCGCTCAACAGCCAGCTCGACCTGACGCCCGCCGAGTACGCGTGGGGCGACATCGAGACGCGGCCGGTCGCGCAGCCGGGCGTCACGCCGTTCATCTGACGGCGCGCAGCTCGCCGGCGATGAGCTCGGCGAGCAGCCGGTAGCCGGCGTCGTTGCAGTGGCCGTCGGCGACGAAGAGCGCGCTCGGCGGCCTGTCGCCGAGCGCCTCCTCGAACGGCGCGACGGTCGACAAGAAGCGGGTGCCCGTCGCCTCGGCGATTGCCTCGAACGCCTGGTCGGGGAAGGACACGCGGTTCGGGTAGCCGACGAGCAGCGGCTCGGCACTCGCCTGCCGGCAGCGCGCGATGACCTGCGTCAGGTGGTCGCGGTGCACGTCGAACGCGGCGAGCAGCTCGGGCCCGAACTCCAGCCACTTCGGGGTGACGAGGGCTGCCTGTCGCCCGCTGCTCCTGTGCAGCCAGATGCCGTCGGCCTGGTCCCAGCCGAGGGCGTCGGCGAACGCGGCTGAAGTCGCCGCATGCTCGGCTGCGGACGCGCCGACCGCGCCCAGGACCTGCTGCAGCAGCGCCGGGTTGTCGAGCGGCTGTGCGCGGCGGAGCTCCGTACCGAAGGTCTCGGCATCGCCCGTCCACAGGTAGGCGGCCACCGCGGCGCGGAGCGCGGGCTCGGGTGCAACGGCGGCGAGATCGCGGGCGATCGCGCGCAGCTGCGGGAGCAGCGTCGCGTCGAGGGGGGACGCCGCAGCTCTCGCGAGCACGGCCTCGGCCGTCGCTGCGTCCGCCACCTCGCTCGGCACGGGCAGCGCCCGGGCCGGGTCGTCGGTCGCCAGCCGGGGCACGAACCCAGGTTCCGCGCCCGCACCCCGCTCGCCGAACTTGCCGCGCAGCCAGCGCCACAGGCGCGCCGTGCGCCACTCGAGGCGGAAGCCCTCGTCCGCGGCTGCGGCCTCGCCGAGCGCGAGCCGCTCGGGCTGGCGCCAGCGGTCGTTGAGGCCGACGAGGATGACGACGTGCCGCGGCGCGAACTCGCGGAGCTGGCCGTCGATCCGTTCGAGCACGCCGCGCGAGTCGCGCCCCGGATACCCGCCGCGGACGACGTGGAAACGGTCCGGCTCCGCGGCGTCGAGCACGTCCTGGAGTGCCGCCGGGTAGGACGTCGTCGCCGGGTCCGACGCGCCGAGTCCGTAGGTGAACGAGTCACCGACGCAGAGGACGGCCTCGCGGTCGCTGCCGCCCTGCGGCGCCGCCCCCCCGCCGTGGCTCCATGCCACCACGAGCGCCCCGACCTGGAGCACGACCTCCAGCAGGACGAGCGTGATCAGGCCCAGCAGGGCCGCGTTGCGGAGGGTGCGGGCCACGCGCGTCGGGTCAGAGCAGCCGATGCCAGATCGTGACGTCGAGGTAGCGGCCGAACTTGAAGCCCGCCTCGGGCAGGCAGCCGATCTTCTCGAAGCCGTAGCGCCGGTGCAGCGCCTCGCTGGCCTCGTTGGGGCCCGACAGCGTCGCGATCAGTGCGTGGACGCCCGACGAGCGCGCGCGGCGGATCAGCTCGTGGTAGAGCGCGGCGCCGACGCCCTGGCGCCGGTGCGCCTCGTCGACGTAGACGCTGATCTCCTTCGTGTGCATGTAGCCGGGTCGCGCCTTGTAGTTCGCGTAGTAGGCGAAGCCGCGGATCGTCCCGCCCTCCTCGT
>JBEAPQ010000451.1:0-6612 GCA_041164325.1 Planctomycetota bacterium
ACGCCGCGCGCGCGCGCGCCGCCGCCCGCCCCCGGCTCCACGAGCAGCTCCACCGCCTCGCCCGCCACGACGGTCAGGCCCGGCGCCTCTGCGACGCACTGCGCCATCTCGCGGTTGTAGACCACGCGGTCGCACTGGGCCCGCGGCGAGCGGACCGCCGGGCCCTTGCTCGTGTTGAGCATGCGGAACTGGATGCCCGCTCGATCCGTCACGCGCCCCATCTCGCCACCGAGCGCGTCGACTTCCCGCACGAGCTGTCCCTTCGCGATGCCACCGATCGCAGGGTTGCAGGACATGCGGCCGATCGCCGCAGGATCGAGCACGACGCAGGCGGTCCGCGCCCCGACCCGAGCCGCTGCCAGCGCGGCCTCGGCGCCCGCGTGCCCGCCGCCGATGACGATGACGTCGAAGTCCCGGGAAGCAGACGGAGCGTGCATGGGCTGAAGATCGCAGGGACGCGCGGCCGATGCCTGTTGCGATGTGGGACTACGTGATCCGGCACCGCGCCGCACTGCGCGCAATCTACCGGCGCAGCCGAGCGGCCTGAAGGGCGGCGCGGGCTTGAGCTCGACCTCCGACCCCGGGAGACTGACGGGCATGCGATCCGTCGGCTTTCGGGCCCTGCTGCTCTTGCTGCTGCCGCTGCCCTGCACGGCGCTCCCGGCCCAGGGGGTGACGCTGCGCGACCTGCCCGAGCTGGCGCGCGCGCGCGCCGAGCGGCAGCGTCCCGCCCAGCTGGCACGTCTCGAGCCATTCCTCGCGGATCTCGACACCGAGTATCTGCGGAACGCGACGGTGCTCGACGGCACGCTGGAACGCGTGGCCGCCCTGGGGAGCGACGTCGTGCCGATCCTGATCGAGTTCCTGACCCCGGACTCGGGCGAGAACCGCGCCCGGTGGCGTGCCGACAACGCGTCGCGGATCCTGTTGAAGCTGGAGCCCGCTCTCTACATCGATACGTGGATCGATCTGCTCGACGGCCCCCACGCGATCGGACGCCGCGCGGCGCTCCGCCTGCTGGGCGCGGCCGGTCCCGACCCGCGCACGACGGCCGCGATCGCACGCAACTTCGGCAACCTCCGCGAGCCGTACGACCGTCGGCGGGCCATCGCGGTCGCGGCCGACCTGGGCATCCACACGATGGCCGAGCAGGCGGTCCCGATGCTCGAAGAATCCGACGCGGAGTCGCGGCGGACGGCCCTCGAGTATCTGACGCAATGCGCCTACCGGGATGCGGTTCCGACGGCAGTGTCGAGGCTGCAGAACGAGACCGAGAAGGCGCTCTTGCCCGCCTACATCGGCTACTTCCTCGCCACCGTCGAGCAGGATGCGGACGTCGCCACCGCGCTCGTCGGCATCCTCGGCGGGAGCCGGCTCGGCGTCGACGACCAGCGCACCCTGGTCGAGGGCCTCGCGCGCATCGCGCCGAAGAACCACGAACCGACCGAAGCCGCCCTGCTGGCCATCCTGGAGCGCGGCGAGACCGGCCCGCTCGGCATCGCCGCCGCCGTCTCCCTGCAGACCCTCGACGAGAAGCGAGGCATCCGCGTCCTCTTCGAGACCCTCGAAGCACGCATCCGCGACCGCCGCGGTGACGCCGGCGCGATCGCCGACCGCGCGGACGCCTACTTCGCGTTCGGGCGGCACAAGGAAGCGATCCGTGACTACGAGGATGCCATCCGGCTCAGCTTCAGCGGAACGCGTCGGTCGGCCTACCACCTGCAGGTCGCACGCTGCGAGGCTCACCGTGACAGCATGCCCCGCATGCTCCGCTCGCTGAAGTCAGCCGAGCTCTCCGCCGCGACGATCCGCGCCGAGGCCGCCAAGGACCCGGTGTTCCGGGAGATGCTCGAGAAGGAAGCCGCACAGCGGTTCCTCGAGAGTCTGGATCGATGACCCGGGCGGCATCGTCCTGAGCTGCCTTCCAACCAGGGCCGCATGCATCGGCCCGACCGTCGACAGCGCGGGATCCGGACCAGGCTCGGGATGACCGACGCGGCATGCCGACGAAAAAGCCCCGAGGACTCCCTCCTCGGAGCCCTTCCTGCTGTTGACCCACCGGGAGCCTGGCCGGAAGATGCCCGGCTTCCCCGAACGGCCCCATTCCCGTAACTCCCGCCCGCGAGCCCCACTTCGACCCGATGGACGTCCAGGTCACCCAAGTCGGACCCTGTCGCCGCACTCTGACGATCAAGGTCCCCCCCGAGACGCTGAAGGGTCACATCGACCGTGCGTTCCAGAGCGCATCCCGGCAGGTCCGGATGAAGGGCTTCCGCCCCGGCCAGGTGCCGAGGAAGCTGCTCGAGAAGCGCTACGGCGAGGCGATCCGCGTCGAGGCCAAGGAATCGATCGTGCAGTCGAGCTTCCGTGAAGCCGTCACGACGCACGAACTCAAGGTCGTCGGCAGCCCGCAGATCGACGGCATCGACGCGTCGCCCGTCGACGAGACGAGCACGCTCGAGTTCTCGGTCCACCTCGACGTCCACCCCGAGTTCGCCCTCGCGGAGATCCGCGGCTTCGAGATCACCGCGGAATCGACCGAGGTCACCGACGCCGACGTCGACGCAGCGCTCCAGCAGCTGGCTGGCCAGAAGAAGACCCTCGACTCGGTCGATGCACCGATCGAGGAGAACGACTTCGTCAAGGCCGACCTCGTCTACCGCGACGCCGAAGACAACGAGATCCACCGCCGCGACGGCGCGCAGCTGAACGCGAACATCCCGATCGCCGGCACCGACGCCGAGACGTTCAAGGCGACGCTGCTCGGCAAGCAGAAGGGAGAGTCCTTCCGGCTCGACCTGACCTTCCCCGACACGTTCGACGTCGAAGCCGCCCGCGGACAGTCGGGCTCGGTCGAAGCCACGCTCCAGGACGTCCAGCGCGTCCAGGCTGCTGCCATCGATGACGACTTGGCGAAGGGCTTCGAGTTCGACGACCTCGAGGCGCTGAAGAACGAGCTGCGTCAGCGGATCGGCGACGAGAAGACCCGCGCCGAGAAGGTCCGCCAGGAAGGGACGATCCTCGAGCACCTGCTCGAGACCCACTCCTTCGACCTGCCCGAATCGATGGTCGAGGACCAGACCAAGGTCGGCCTCGCCCAGTTCCGCCAGCGTCTCCAGAGCGCGAAGGTCGCCGAGACCGAGATCGAGGAGAAGGTCGAGGGCGCCAAGGAAGAAGCGCAGAAGGATGCGGAACGCCGCGTCCGGATGTTCTTCATCTTCCAGGCGATCGCCCAACAGGAGTCGATCACGATCACCAACGAGGACATGCAGGCGGAGATCGTCGGCATCGCGCAGCAGCACGGCGCCAACCCGCAGGAGGTGTTCAACTACTACAAGGAGAACAACCTCCTCGGCGACGTGCAGCTCGGCGTCCTCGAGCGCAAGGTCCGCGATTTCCTCAGAGAGAACGCGAAGATCACCGATAAGCCCGCAGGGGCCGAATGACCGACCCCGCACGCGACGACGCCATGAGCATCCTCATCCCGACCGTCATCGAGAAGACCGGGCGCGGCGAACGCGCCTACGACATCTACAGCCGGCTCCTCGAGGACCGGATCGTCTTCATCGGGACTCCGATCGACGACCACGTCGCGAACCTCGTGATCGCCCAGCTCCTGTTCCTCCAGAAGGAGAACAAGACGCAGGACATCCAGATGTTCCTGAACACGCCGGGCGGCAGCGTCACGGCGGGTCTCGCGATCTACGACACGATGCAGTTCGTCCAGTGCCCGGTCGCCACCTACTGCATCGGGCAGGCTGCTTCGATGGGGGCAGTGCTCCTCTCGGCCGGCAGCAAGGGCAAGCGCTTCGCTCTTCCCCACGCACGGATCATGATCCACCAGCCGTGGGGCGGCGTGCAGGGAACGGCCGCAGACATCTCGATCCAGGCCGAAGAGATCCTGCGGATGAAGGACACGCTGACGCAGATCCTCGCCCGCCACACCAACCAGTCGACGGAGCGCGTCGGCAAGGACAGCGACCGCGACTTCTTCATGAGCGCGGGAGAGGCCGTCGAGTACGGGCTCGTCGACGAGATCGTCGAGTCGAGCAAGTGATCGGCGCGCTGGCGATCGCCCGCGCATGACGCCGTCGCGCGGCCCGTTCCGACGGCCGCGGACTCCCACGCGTGAGCGTCGACGCCGGCGTCCCGGGACGAGACCCTGGTGGGGTTCCTCGCCCCGAATCTCCCCCGTCCGGAGTCACGGAACGGCGCTTCCCGTATAGTCACGCGTCGCGGTCGACCCACCCACTGTCGCCCGCGCCTCGGATCCAGACATGCCCAGGACCACCGGCAGCAAAGGGCGCTCCGTCGAGCGCTGCACCTTCTGCGAGAAGTCGCGTCATCACGTCAAGTCGCTGATCGCGGGCCCTCCGGGGGTCTACATCTGCAACGAGTGCATCGAGATCTGCAACACGATCCTCAAGGAAGAGGATCGGCGGACGCGCGGTGATGCGGGCCCGACGTTCGTCCGGGACATGGTCCTGAAGGACAAGGTCCCGAGCCCCAGCGAGATCCACAAGCGTCTCAGCGAATACGTGATCGGCCAGGAAGAGGCCAAGCGCGTGCTGTCGGTCGCGGTCTACAGCCACTACCGCCGCCTCCACGCGCGCTTCCAGAACCCGGATCTCGAACTCGAGAAGAGCAACATCCTCCTGGTCGGCCCCACCGGCTCCGGCAAGACGCTGCTCGCCAAGACGCTCGCCAAGATGCTCGACGTGCCGTTCGCGATCGCGGACGCGACGACGCTGACCGAGGCGGGCTACGTCGGCGAGGACGTCGAGAACATCCTGCTGAAGCTCCTGCAGAACGCGAACTTCGACGTCGAACGCGCCCAGCAGGGCATCGTCTACATCGACGAGATCGACAAGATCGGCCGCACGACGCAGAACGTCTCGATCACGCGGGACGTGTCGGGCGAAGGCGTCCAGCAGGCGCTGCTCAAGATCCTCGAGGGCACGGTCGCCAATGTGCCGCCCCAGGGCGGACGCAAGCACCCCGAGCAGACCTACATCCAGGTCAACACCGACAACATCCTGTTCATCTGCGGCGGGACGTTCAGCGGGATCGAGCAGTTCATCGGACGCCGCCTCGGGCAGCAGGCGATGGGCTTCCACACGGCCAAGGAAGGCCTGCGGCGTCCGTCCGCGCTGCGCGCAGGAAAGATCGACGAGAACACGCGCAACCGGGACTCCCTGATCCCGTTCCTGGAGCAGAAGGACCTCGTCGACTTCGGGATGATCCCCGAGTTCGTCGGCCGACTGCCGGTGCTCGCACCGATGCGCTCCCTGAAGCTCGACGAAATCGTCTCGGTGATGACCGAGCCGAAGAACGCGCTCGTGAAGCAGTACTGCTCCTTCTTCGAGATGGAGGACTGCAAGCTCGACTTCGAGCCTGCGGCCCTCGAGGAGATCGCCCGCATCGCGATGCGCCGTGAGACCGGCGTCCGCGCGCTGCGCTCGCTGTTCGAGCAGCTGCTCCTCGACGTCCGCTACGAGCTGCCGGACAAGACCGACGGCACCCGGAAGCTGAACGTCGACCTGGACTTCGTCCACGACCACCTCGGCGACGCCGACGGTGGCGCCCCGCGCCTCGGACGCGCCGACGACGACGCCGAACCGAAGCGCGAAACCGCGTGACCGAGGCGCCGTGACATGAGCGCGGCACGGTCTCTCACCGGCCTCGACGACGACGCGCTCGCGTCGCTCGTCGCCGAGCACGATGGCAAGCCCTTCCAGGCTCGCCAGCTCGCGCACTGGATCTTCCGTCACGGGGCGGAGGACTGGGATGGCTGCCGCAACGTCCCGGTGGCTCTCAAGGACCGGCTCGTAGCCGCAGGGTTCCAGGTCCGGAGCAGCCGCGTCGCCCACGTCGAGCCGGCGTCGGACGGCACCGAGAAGCTGCTCCTCGAACTCGCCGATGGCGAGACGGTCGAAACGGTGCTGATCCCCGAGGGCGAACGCATGACGCTGTGCGTGTCGTCACAGGTCGGCTGTCCGGTGGCCTGCGTCTTCTGCGCGTCGGGCCTCGACGGCGTCCGCCGCAACCTCGACGCCGGCGAGATCGTCGAACAGGTGCTCCACGCGCGCGATCGCCTGATCGCTCGGGACTTCGGCCACCCACCGGCTCGCATCACGAACCTCGTGGTCATGGGGCTCGGCGAACCCATGCTGAATCTCCGTGCGCTCACGAGCGCCCTGGACCGGATCTCCGATCCGGAGGGGATCGGCCTCGGCGCGCGACGCGTCACCGTCAGCACGTCGGGGCTTCCGGACCGGATGCGCCGCTTCGCCGAGAACTCCCGCGCCTACGGCCTGGCGGTGTCTCTGCACGCGGCGGACGACACGCTGCGCCGTCAACTCGTCCCCACGGCGCGCGCGAGCGTCGCCGAGATCGTCGAAGCCGCCCGCGGTTTCTTCGCGGCGAAGGGACGCGAGGTGACGTTCGAGGTCGTGCTGCTGGCCGGCGTCAACGACCGGCCGCGCGACGCCGACGCGCTGGTCGCGGCGCTCCATGACCTCCCGTCGACGGTCAATCTGATCCCGTGGAACCCGGTCGATCGGATCGAAGGCCTCGCCCGGCCGTCCGAGGCGGCGGTCGACGTCTTCGCGG
>JBEAPQ010000452.1:0-6610 GCA_041164325.1 Planctomycetota bacterium
CGACCCCGAGCTGTCGATCCGAGCGGCCGCACGGCTGGGTCTCGCTGGTCGGGACGAGGTGCTGGAACGCTTGGACAAGGTCCACGCGGAACTCGCCCAGCCAGGGCTCCAGGACGACGGAATCGAGCGGCTGCTTCGCGAGCAGGCGCGGCTCGAGGACCAGCTCCAGGCGCTCGGAGGCCATGACATCGAGCACCGTGTCGACACGGTGCTCCACGGAGTCGGGCTCATCGACCCCGACGCGCGCTGTGGCGTGCTGTCCGGCGGGGAGCGTCGTCGCGTCGCGCTGGCACGGCTGCTGATCGATCGCCCGGACCTCCTGCTCCTGGACGAACCGACGAACCACCTCGACGCCGAGACGATCGATTGGCTCGAGGACCTGCTGCTGGAATCGACCATCCCGCTCGTCCTCGTCACGCACGACCGCTATTTCCTCGATCGGGTCGTCACGCGGATCGTCGAGGTCGATCGCGGCACGCTGCACGGCTACGACGGGGCCTACCGCGAGTATGTCGAGCAGCGGGCCGCCCGTCTCGAACGGGAAGCGCGGGCCGAGTCGACGCGACTCAACCTGCTCCGGCGCGAGACGGCCTGGATCCGCAGGGGGGCCCCGGCTCGGACGACGAAGGCGAGGGCCCGTATCGACCGCTACGAAGCACTCGTCGATGCGGCGCCGGAGTCGGCGGATCGCGAACTGGCGTTCGAGATCCCCTGCGGCCAGCGACTCGGCGAGAAGGTGATCAGCGCGGTCGGACTCGGCAAGTCGTTCGGGGACCGGCCGATTCTGCAGGGTCTCGATCTCGAGCTCGGCAAGTCGGATCGGCTCGGCATCGTGGGGCCGAATGGCGCGGGCAAGTCGACGCTCATCCGCCTGCTGATGGGGGAGCTGGCGCCGGACACCGGGACGGTCGACGTCGGTCCGACGGTCGCGTTCAGCTACATCGACCAGAAGCGCGAAGGTCTGTCGCTGGATCGGACCGTCCTCGAGGAGGTGGGCCGCGGCAACGACCACATCGTCGTCGCGGGGCGGACGTTCCGGATCGAGAGCTTCCTCGACGCGATGTTGTTTCCGCGGGGCAAGTCACGGACCAAGGTCGGCGATCTGTCGGGCGGCGAGCGCAGTCGCGTCCAGCTGGCGAAACTGCTCGCGACCGCGGGCAACGTGCTGATCCTCGACGAGCCGACCAACGACCTGGACCTGACCACGCTCCAGGTCCTCGAAGAGGCCGTGATGGCCTTCGCCGGTGCCGTGATCGTGGTCAGCCACGACCGCTGGTTCCTCGATCGGATCGCAACACGCGTCGTGCACCTCGACGGTGCGGGCCAGCATCGCGTGTGGAACGGCGAACTGAGCTTCCTTCTGGAGCGGATGGCCGCGGAGAGGCGTGCGGCCGAGGCGCCGAAGGAAGCGCGCCGCGCGGAACCGTCCGCGAAGGCGGCGAAGCCCCCCGAGGTTGCCCGCCCGAAGCGGCTCAGCAACTGGGAGGAGCGCGAGCTCGAGGCCCTTCCGGAGAAGATCGAGGCTGCCGAGGGCGAGCTGACGGCGCTCGATGCGAAGCTCGCCGACCCGTCGATCTACGCCGGTGATTCGTCGCGGGCCCAGGCGTTGACCGCCGAGCGTGCGGCGCTCCAGGAGAAGGTCGATGCCCTGCTCTCCCGCTGGGAAGAGCTCGAGAGTCGCGCCTGATCGAGGTCCCGCGGCGGCGAGTGTCGCTGGGGTGGCGCGAACCCTCGGCGGGGGACTGGCCTGCCGAGAGATGCCGTGAGGTGACGCGAGGCGGTGGGTAGCCTGTCGGCCATGCGGAAGCTCGCGCTGCACTGGCAGATCCTGATCGCGATGGCCCTGGGCATCGGCTACGGGCTGATCGCGGCTCAGACCGGGTCGACGCAGCACGTCGACGATTGGATCAAGCCGTTCGGGACGCTC
Organism: Planctomycetota bacterium; assembly: GCA_041164325.1. Lineage (GTDB taxonomy): Bacteria > Planctomycetota > UBA1135 > UBA1135 > UBA2386 > JAQCBR01. The sequence continues at coordinate 1,928 of JBEAPQ010000452.1, forward strand.
TTCCTGAACCTGCTGAAGATGATCGCGGTGCCGCTGGTCCTCTTCTCGCTGGTGGCCGGCGTCGCGAGTCTCGACGACACGTCGAAGATCGGGCGTATCGGCGGCAAGACGATCGTGCTCTACCTCGCGACGACGGCGATCGCGATCACGATCGGACTCGTGGTCGTCAACATCTTCCGGCCTGGCTCAGGCATCTCGGCCGAGCTCCGGGAGAGCCTGCGCTCCGGTTTTGCGCAGATGGCCGAGGACAAGGTGCGTGCGGCAGAAGATGTCAGCATCGTCCAGCAGCTGATCGGGATCGTTCCGACCAACCCCTTCGCGGCGCTGGCCAACTCCGAGATGCTGCAGATCGTCTTCTTTGCGCTGATGCTCGGCGTGGCGTTGACGCGGCTCAACTCGAAGCGGCCGGTCGCCCACGTGGTCTCGGTGTTCCAGCTCCTGTCGGACGGGATCATCGAGATGGTCCACCTGATCATGAAGATCGCGCCGATCGGGGTCTTCGCGATGCTGGCGTCCGTGCTCGCGGACCTCGGCGAGGATCCCGAGCAGACCGGGCAGCTGCTCGGAGCCCTGGTCGGCTACATGGGCACGGTCGTCTTGGCCCTCGTGCTCCACGGCGTGCTCGTCTACGGGCTCCTGATCCGGGGCATGGCGCGGATCCCCGTGAAGCGGTTCGCGAAGGCGATGCTGCCAGCGCAGCTGCTCGCGTTCTCCTCCAGCTCCTCCGCGGCGACGCTGCCGGTGACGATCGACTGCGTCGAGAAGGGGGTCGGCGTCGACGAAGAAGCGTCGAGCTTCGTGCTCCCGCTGGGAGCCACGATCAACATGGACGGGACGGGCCTCTACCAGGGCGTCGCCGCGGTCTTCATCGCGACCGTCTACGGCATGGATCTGAGCCTTCTGCAGCAGGCCGAGATCGTCTTGACGGCGACGCTCGCGTCGATCGGCACGGCGGCGGTGCCGGGAGTCGGGATCGTGATGCTGACGATCGTGCTCAAGCAGGTCGGCGTGCCGCTCGAGGGCATCGCGCTGATCCTGGGCGTCGATCGCCCGCTCGACATGTGTCGGACGGTGCTGAACGTGACCGGGGACGCCACGGTGTGCACCGTCGTCGCGCGGTCCGAGGGCCTGCTGCACGAGGGCGAACGTCACCACGTGTGAGGCAGGACCGGTCCCGAGGGTGCCGGGCAGATCCAGAACGCAAGACGCGCGCAGAATGCAAAACGGGCCAGCGACCTCGTGGTCACCGGCCCGTCTTGTCTCGCTTGGAGAGTAGGGGAGTCGAACCCCTGACCTCCACAATGCCATTGTGGCGCTCTACCAACTGAGCTAACTCCCCGCGATGCCTGGGCCGTGGCCTGGGCGGACGCGAGAGGCGAGGAAGGTAGCGCCGATCGGGAATGCGTCAAGCAGTTTCGGGCGGTCCCACGCGCGGTGGTCGAGCCTGGCGCTGGCGCCGGTCTGCTCCGTCGCTATGCTCCCGCCCCGTGGACGCCAGCCCCCGTGGCGTCGACTTGGGCAGGTCCCGCGCGGAGGCCAATGCGGTCTGCGGCGGGTTGGAATCAGGCGGCGTTCGGAACCGGTCAGTTCCGATGTCGCGGCGAGGGCGCGTGCGCCCAGGGAGTTGACCGTGGTCAAGAAGAGCTCGTTCCTCGACAAGCTGAAGAGCCGTCTCCGCCAGTCCGACGTCCAGCTGGAGCCGGCCGAGCCCGCAGAACTCCGCGGCGCCGCGTCGGCCGCCGCCGACCGCGGCGTGAGTCGCGTCGATCCGGTCCCGGTCGCGCGTCCGGTCGACGTGGACGCGGTGCCGAGCCGCAAGATGTCCCAGCGCGAAGAGGCGACCGTCGCGATCCAAGACGGGTTCCGCGAGCTGACGAGCCTGCTCCGCGGGATGCAGCATCGCGTCGAGGACCAGGGTGAGCGCTTCACCCGTGCAGCCGATGGGATCGCCCAGCTGCCGGCGCTCCAGGAAGCGCAGCTGGAGATGCTGCGGCGGATCGCGGAGCGGATGCAGGTGCAGGACCAGACCCATGCGCTGATGGCCCAGAGCCTCGGCGGGCTGCCCGAGCTGATGGGGCAGGTCCGCGACGCGCTCGACCGCGCGTCGGCCACCGACGAGCGGACCGCAGAGACGCTCGGGGAGTTCCGCTCCAACATGGATCGCATCCAGTCGTCGATGGCACAGATGGTCGACCACTCGCGCCGTCAGGCTGCGGCGTCCGAGGGCCTCGTCGAAGGCCGGACCGCCGAGGTGCGCGAGCTGACCGACTCCCTGTCGGAGGTCCAGCGGGAGGCCGTGGACCGTCTCGAGACGACCCAGCGTGACGGTGTCCGCGCGCTCCGCGAAGCGCACGCGGATCAGGCGCAGCGTCTCGGCCGGATGGTCGAGGAGGGTCAGAAGACGAACCGTGCGGTCCTGATCCTGCTGGGGCTCACTTTCCTGGCGCTGGTCACGATCGCGATCGCCCTGCTGCAGGGCTGAGGACGCGTGCCGATCCGGCGCGGCGCCGACGCCCCCTGGGTTGTCGTGCGGCGCCGCTCGGGGGCGAAGCGATGACATCGGGCCAGTCACTCCAGACGGCCCGCTTCGGCGGGCACGAGCACGAAGGCGGTCGCCGTGTCTGGCTGATCCGACACGGTGAGACCACCGGCAACTCGTCGGTCCGCTACTACGGCGCCACGGACGTCCCGCTGTCCGACGTCGGTCGGGAGCAGGTGCGGCGGCTCGCGCCGGTCCTGGCCGAGCAGCGGTTCGCTGCGCTGGTGCACTCGCCGCTGTCCCGCGCCGAGGAGTCAGCGCGCATCGTGCTCGGGGCGCTGCGTCATGCGCCGTCTCGCGTCGAGCCGGAGCACGGCCTGCGGGAGGTCGACTTCGGAGAGCTCGAGGGCCTGACCTCAGGCGAGATCGCGGCAGACCGACCCGACTTCCATGCGCGTTGGCAGCGGGGAGAGATCGAGGGCTACCCGGGGGGCGAGACGATCGCCGGATTCCGCGCGCGCGTCGCCGCCGGGATGGACGCTGTGCTCGCCCGCCACCCAGAGGGGGATCTCTGCGTCGTCGCGCACCGGGGAATCGTCAAGAACGCCATCGTGCACCTCCTCGGTCTGCCGTGGGAGCTGGTGCGGACCTGGTGTCTCGATCTCGGCAGCGCGACCGTGCTGGTCGAGTCGGAGCGCGGCTTCGTGCTCGACCGCTACAACCTGGTCGCACCGTCCTAGCGCTGTCGCAGCGGCACGCCGCGAGCCGGGCGGATGGCATCGTTCCGCGCGACGTTTCCGCCCGTCGCTGGCTGACCGGTCACCGCAGCCGATCACGGGACTATCCTGGCTGTGCGGGGACGAACGCGGCGCTTCGGCCGGATTCCCGCGGAGGGCGACCATGATCGGAATCCTCTTCGTGCTTGCGGTGGGTTGGCCCCAGGAGCCCGACCTGGACGGGAGGACCCCGACGGCGGAGCTCCTCCGCGCGGTTTGCGAAGACGTCGGTGCGGGCGACGGCGTTGCGGAGATCGTCCGCGGCCTGCGTCCGCGTCTGCGCCGGGCCGAGGCGCCCGCGCTCGCGGTCGAGCTGCGGTTGGCCGGACTCGGTGCACCCGATGCGGCGCGCGCCGCGTTCGATCCGCTCGCCCGGGAAGACGCTCCGTGGCACGCCGTGTTGGGGGTCATCGCGCGCGCGCACGGCGATCGCCGGACCGCTGAGGGGACGCGCGGTCCGGTGGACCTCGACGTCTTCGAGCGCACCATCAGCCACGTCCACCGCGACCTGATCCAGGCTCTCGGCGGTCAGCAGGACCCGGACCGGGCGTTCTCCCATTGGGGCGGGATCGCCGACCGCCTGCAGCGGCACGGCTTCGATTCCATGCCGGACCATGAGGCGGTGGAGGATGCCCTGGATTCCCGGCGCGGGATGGACATGGCCGAGCTGCGCCTGCTCGCCGGACGCGTGCTGCACGTGGCGGCGGCGCTCGACGTCGAGGAACTGCGCGCGAGCCTGCGCGGAACCGAGGCGCGTGCGGCTCGGAGCGACGGCGCGGTCCAGGGCGAGGTCTTCCTCGATCGGGACGGCCCGTTCGGTCGCCTCGTCGTCGGCGGGTTCGGACCCAATTCCTACGACTGCACCCAGATCGATGTCTTGGTCGACCTGGGGGGAGCCGACGAGTACCGCGGCCCAGCCGGGGCGGCGGGGGGCCTCCGGCGCCTCGGAGTCGTGGTCGACCTCGAGGGTGACGACGTCTACCGCGGCGGGCTCGACGCGCTCGGTTCCGCGACCTGGGGGATCGGGGTCCTCTTCGATCGGGCGGGCGACGATCGCTACGAGGTGAGCGGTCGCGGACTTGGATTCGGCGTCGCGGGCGTTGGCTGTCTCGTGGACCTCGAGGGAGACGATCGATACGCGGCGGACGGCGTCGGGGGCGGAGTCGGCTGCCACGGCACCGGCGTGCTCGCGGATCTGGAAGGGAACGACCGCTACGAGGTGAATGGCTCGGGGCTCGGCGTCGGACTGCCCGGTGGGTTCGGCCTGTTCTGGGATCGGACCGGAGACGACGTGGCCGCGTGCGCAGCCAGCGAGGTTGCCTTCGGGGCGCTCGGAGCCGGAATGGGGAGCGGGATCCGTGAGGATGGAGGACTCGGTGTGGCTCTGGACGCGGCGGGTGACGACCAGTTCGCGGGGCCGGGCGAGAG
>JBEAPQ010000453.1:0-3139 GCA_041164325.1 Planctomycetota bacterium
TGTGCGAAGTGTCACATGCCGGAGCTGCCGTCGTCGCGCGGTCCGGTCCGTGCCTACACCGACCTCCTGATCCACAACATGGGTGAGGATCTCGCCGACAACGTCGGCTTCGGCACGCCGCAGGCTTCGCCGAACGATCCTCCGCACACCGGCCAGGAGTTCCGGACGCAGCCGCTCTGGGGCGTGTCCCACTCCGCTCCCTACCTGCACGACGGTCGGGCCGCGACGCTCGATCAGGCGATTCGCTTGCACGGCGGCGAAGGCCTCGACAGCCGTGACCGCTACGTCGGTCTGACCGAAGCCGAGCGCGAGGACATCCTCGCCTTCCTGAGGCACCTGTGATGGCGCAACACAAGACAACAGGCGGGTCGGTGCCCGCGATGTTCCGCCTGGGTCGGGCCCTGCCGATCCTCGGCCTCGCCTCTCTGCTGGTGTCGGCGGTCGGTGCTCCGGACGAGGACCCCGCGGTCACCCGCGGGCGCATCCTGTTCGACCGGCCGTTCAACGCCGGACAGGGGCTCGGCGGACCCGACATCAACGGGGACAGCTGCCGTGCCTGCCACCAGGATCCGATCCTTGGTGGGGCCGGCCCTCTGGAGCTGAACGTCTTCCGTTTCGGCCGGGATCGTGGCGTCCGCGGTTCGTTCACCGACCTGCCCGGTGGCCCGATCGCGAGCAAGCTGCGCACCCCGACCTTCCACGGTCGCGAGGACTCCCACCCGGAAGCGGACGTCTTCGAACAGCGTCAGCCGATCTCGATCCTCGGCGACGGGCTGATCGAGACGATCCCGGACTTCGTGATCATCGGCAACGAAGACCCGAACGACGCGAACGGTGACGGCGTGCGCGGCGTCGCTCGGCGCCTGCGCATCGGCAACAACCTCGAGGTCGGCAAGTACGGCTGGAAGGCCGAGATCGCTCTCCTCAAGGACTTCGCGCGTGACGCCTTCTGGGGCGAACTCGGCATGACGACCGAGGACGACGGGCGTGGTATCGGGCGGCGGGTCGACTCCGACCCCGTCGCAGATCCCGAGATCACGACCGCCCAGGTCGATGACCTGACTGCGTTCCTCATCTCGCTGCCCGCGCCCGAGCGCGGTGGCTCGACCGACCCGCGGGTCGTGGACGGCGAGCAGCTGTTCCACCGCATGGGCTGCGCGGTCTGTCACGTGCCGCAGCTGATGGGGCGGGATGGGCCGGTGCCGCTGTATTCCAACCTGCTCCTGCACGACGTCATGCCGCCGGACTTCCGCGGTATGGCGGAGGATGGGGCCGGCGTCGGCATGTTCCGCACGCCGCCGCTGTGGGGTGTCCGTCACACCGCTCCCTACATGCACGACGGGCGTGCAGAAGACCTGGATGGCGCGATCCGCGCGCACTTCAGCGAAGCGGACGCCGCGCGGCTCGCCTACCTCGCGGCCACGAACGAGGAGCGCGAGGCCCTGATCCTCTTCCTCGAGGATCTGTGAGTCGAGGCTTCGAGGTGCCTTCGGCGCGCGACTGCGTGACCGGAGCCCTCGGCCTGGTCCTCGTCGCCGCGGGCTGCTCCCGCGGCACGGTCCGCGAGGCTCCTGCGGCTGCGCACCCCGACGCGGTCGCCGTTCCAGCTGGCCCGGCTCGTTTCCAGATCCGGGGTCGTTGGGCGACGGCGCCGACCAGGATCCGCTACCGCATCGAGGATGGTGCGAGCGGACACCCGTCTCTCCGCGCGGCGGTCGAGGACGCGATGGCGGTCTGGAGTTCGACGGGCCTCGTGGGATTCGAGCCTGCAGAGGCGGGCGAACCAGATCTGGTCCTGGGGATGCGTCGCGGCCATCACGGTGCCTGCGAGCCCTTTGGCGTGTCCGCAGCGGTCGCCCACGCCGGGCCGACCGGACCTTCGACGTTCGTGCACTTCGACGCGGGACGATCGTGGTCCGCGCGTGGCGGTGAAGGGACCGTCTCGCTGTTCCACACGGCGCTGCACGAGTTGGGACACGTGCTCGGCCTCGGGCACAGCGGTGACGAGACGGCCGTGATGAGCAACGCGCCCGGAGATCGGGGGGTGCTCGCCGCGGACGACCTGTGGGGCCTGCGCTCGCTCTACGACGATGCCTCCGACCTGCCGCCGGGTTCGCTGGTGGTTGCGGATGCATCCGGGCACGCGCGTGCGGCGCTGCGTGCCGTTGCGCCGGCCGATACCTGTGGCCATGTCCTCTTCGACACCGACGGTGACGGCCGCGATGAGGTCCTCGTCTACCGCACCGACCGAGGCGGCCATGGCGCCGTCTCCATCTACCGGTTCGGCTCGGGTGCCCGCCTCGTCGCGAGTCTGGGGCCGTTCCACGGTGTCGTGCTGCCAGGTGCCGACGTCCTCGCAGTCGAGGACGCGGGGAACAGGCTCCTGGTGAGCGTCCTTCCTGACGGCCGGACGGCCGCGAGGGAGTTCGATCCGCACGGAGCGCCCACGATGCCCTTCGAGCTGGACGCCACGCGTGCGCGCGCGGTCGGGAGCCACTCCCACCAGGGTGACCTGGATGGGGACGGTGTCCTCGAGACGGTCACTCCGCTGCCAACGGACCAACGGCGCTGAACCCGCGCGGTGAATGGCCTCGGGCGTGGCAGGATTCCACATCTTGCGCCACCATGACGCGCCCGACATCGCCATGACCGGAGACGCGAACAAGACGCCGTCCTTGCCCCGGGGAGCGGCGGAACTGGAGCGCCGCTGTGCCGAGCTCGAGGCGCGCGCGCGGGATCTCACGGTCATCAACCGATTCGCGTCGACGCTGCTCACCGCGCAGTCCGAAGTCGAGGAGATCCTCTGGGAGCTCGCGCGGGAAGCCCTGGGTGCCCTCGGCCTCACCGACTGCGTGATCTACCTCCGCCAGGGCGAGTGGCTCTACCAGCGCGCGGCCTTCGGTCCGAAGAACCCATCGGGTCGCCAGATCAAGGACCCGATCCGCATCCGGATCGGCGCTGGCATCGTGGGGGCAGCCGCGGAGACCGGGCAGACCGTCGTGGTCGAGGACACGGAGAACGATGTCCGTTACATCGTCGACGACGCGGAGCGTCGTTCCGAGATGGCGGTCCCGATCGTCGTGGATGGTCAGGTCGTCGGCGTCGTCGACAGCGAGCACGAGGAGGCCGGCTTCTATGA
>JBEAPQ010000454.1:0-2657 GCA_041164325.1 Planctomycetota bacterium
CCTCCTCGCAGCGATCGCTCCCCAGGAGCCGGTGCGCCCTCCGAACATCGTCGTCGTCCTCGCCGATGACCTCGGCTACGGCGACGTCACGGTGAACAACCCCGAGTCCCGCATCCCGACCCCTAACATCGAGCGTTTGGCTGCCTCGGGCCTCCGGTTCACCGACGCGCACTCGCCGGACGCCGTGTGCACGCCGACGCGCTACGGGATCTTGACCGGTCGCTACGCGTGGCGGACCTGGCTCAAGCGCAACGTCGTCGGGGGCTACACGCCGCCGTTGATCGAGACCGACCGGCCCACGCTGCCGCGGACGCTGCAGGATGCGGGGTATCGGACCGGTTGCTTCGGCAAGTGGCACCTCGGTCTCGGGTGGACGCGCACGAACGGCTTCGTCGGAACGGCCGCCAACGCGCAGCAGAACTTCCGCGGCACCTGGCAGGACGGGAAGCCGGAGGACGGGATGAACGTCGACTTCCGGAAGCCGATCCAAGGCGGGCCGGTGGCGCTCGGGTTCGACACGGCGTTCTTCTCCGCCGCCTGCCCGACGATCGACGGGCCGTTCACCTACATTCGCGACGACCGGGTCACGGTGATTCCCGACCACATGATCCGCGTCAATCGCGATGCGGGTCCGGACCTCTTTCCGCGTCCGGGTTGGATCGCGCCGGGCTTCGTGCTGGAGGACGTCGATCCGACGTTCACCAAGGAGGCGATGGCCTTCGTCGAGCGGTCGGTCGCAAACGACCCAGCCAAGCCCTTCTTCGCGTATCTGGCGCTGTCGGCCCCGCACGCACCGTGGCTTCCGCCGACCTTCGCCCAGGGTCGCAGCGAGGAGGGGCCGCGTGGCGACCTCGTCTGGCTCGCCGACTGGTGCCTCGGCCAGGTGATGGACACGCTCGAGCGGCTCGGCGTGGCCGACGACACGCTCGTCGTGTTCACGTCGGACAACGGGCCGCGGCACGGTGCCGGCGAACACCGATCGGCGGGCACGCTGCGCGGCTACAAGAGCCACATCTGGGAAGGCGGTCACCGCGTGCCGTTCGTCGCGCGCTGGCCGGGGCACGTCCCGTCCGGCAGGACGAGCAACGAGCCGATCGAGCTGACCGATCTCTACGCGACGTGTGCTGCGCTCGCGGGCGCCGAGCTGCCGGATCGCGCAGCGCCGGACAGCTATGACGTTTCCTCGGCGCTCCTCGGCTCACGCGCTGCCGATGCGCCTCCGATCCGCGAGGCAGTCGTGTCCCACTCGATGCACGGCGTGTTCGCGATCCGGCAGGGCGGGTTCAAGCTGATCGAAGGCACGAAGACTTCGGGCGGGTGGGTCGAACCAGCCGGTCGTCCCGCCGAGCCGGGCGCGCCTGGGCAGCTCTACGACCTGTCGGCCGACCTCGGCGAGCAGCGGGACCTCTACGAGGAGCGGCCCGAAGTCGTCGCGCGCCTGCTCGCCCTGCTCGATCGATACCGGGAGCAGGGCTTCAGCGTGTCGCGCTGAGCGCCACTCAGCGCACCCAGCGACGCAGCAGCAGCCGGCTCGCGAGGCTGACCGCGAAGAACAGCGCGAAGCCGACGAGCGCTGCGAGCAGCACGCAGACGAAGACCCGATCGACCTGGAAGGACTTGAGCGCCGTCGTGATCTGGAGTCCGAGCGGCGCGCTGTCGCCGCCCACGCCGGCCAGGAACTCGCCCGTGATCGCGCCGATCGTCGCGAGACCTGCGGCGATGCGGAGGCCGGTGACGATCGACGGCACGGCGGACGGCAGCGCGAGCTTCCACCAGACCTGGAATGGCGTCGCGCCCAGCACGGTGAACAGCTCCTCGTGGCTCGGATCGCGGCTCCGGAGGCCGGCGAGCGTGTTGGCGACGACCGGGAACACGGCGACGACGACGGCACTCGCGACGATCGCCGGCCGCCCGTAGCCGAACCAGACGACGAGGAGCGGTGCGATCGCGATCAGCGGCACCATCTGGAACAGCAGGGTCAGCGGGTAGACCGCCTGCTCGATGCGGCGCGACCACGACAGCGCGCTCGCGAACGTGATCCCGGCGAGCGCCGCGAGCCCGAACCCGAGGGCCGTGCTCACCGCCGTGTCCGCGCACCCGCGCAGGAACGTGCCGGGGTCCGACGCGAATGCACGGGCCACGCCGAGCGGCGACGGCAGCAGATAGTCGGGGATGCCGAAGCCGGACTTGATGCCAGCCCACGCCGCGATGGCGAGCGCCACGACGGTCAGCGGTCCGAGGACGGTCCCGGGCTGCGATGCGCGGTCGGCGCTCATCGCCGCGCCTCCTCGATCGCCCCGTAGAGCGCCGCCGACGCGGCACGCACGACGTCGTTGAAAGCTTCTTCGGTCCAGGTTCCCGGCTGCCGGGACCCGGTCGGTGTCCTCAAGTCGGCGACGATGCGTGCAGGCCGCGGCGAGAACACGAGGACCTGCTCCGCGAGGTAGACCGCCTCCGGCAGCGAGTGCGTGACGAGCACCGTGGTGATCCGGCGCGCCTCCCACAGCGTCCGCAGCGCCTCGTCGAGCTCGTGGCGAGTCACCTCATCGAGCGCACCGAACGGCTCGTCGAGGAGCAGCAAGTCCGGGTCGGCGACGAGCGCGCGCGCGAGGGCCGCGCGCATCTTCATGCCGCCCGACAGCTCGTGGGGGCGTCGG
>JBEAPQ010000455.1:0-6002 GCA_041164325.1 Planctomycetota bacterium
CTTCGCGCCGGCCTCCGGCCGGGTGATGGTCGAGGAGGCCTCGGGGCTCAGCGCTCCGAGGCCTTTCTTCGTTACCGTCCGGCCGCCGGGGGTTGGGAGGTCCGTCGGCTAGAGTCGCTCCGCTGCGCGAGGGCCCCCTTTCGCACGTTCGATCTCCGATGAAGGCACGCATGCAGAAGGCCGTTCCGGTTCTGGCGCTCTTCCTGTTGGGTTGGGTGGTGCGGCTCCTGTTCGTCTCGGCATCGCCGGACGGCCTGGGGCCGTTCTCACCGTTCTACAAGGGCGACGCGCCGCTCTGGCTGGCCTACGCCGCCTCCCTCCAGCAGGGACAGCCGTTCGCGCTCGAGCTCGGGCTGCCGCTGCGGCCGCCCGGCAATGCATGGCTCGTGGATGTGCTGTGGGACGGGACCGTCGAGGGGCTTCCCGGCCTTCGCGGTGCCTACACGCTCTTGGGAGCCTGCGCGGTCCCGCTCACGTTCGTGGTGGCCTGCCGTCTCGGGCGGCTGGTCGCGTGCGTCGCGGCAGCTCTCGTGGCGGTCTCGTTCGGTTCGATCCAGCTGGCCGCGTCACCGAACGTCGAGGCGCCCTATCAGCTCCTGGCCCTGGGCACGCTTTGGGCAGCCCAGGTTGCGCGCGGACGTCGCAGTCTCGGGTGGTGGGCACTCCTGGGTCTGGTCCTCGGCGCTGGTTGCCTGTTCCGAGCCGAGCACGCGCTCCTCGGCGCTGGCCTCCTCGCCTGGGCCTGGGCGGGCACCACGCGTGGAACGCCCCGTCGGATGGTGTGGGCCCGTCTCGGATGTGCGCTCGGCGTCGCGTCCGTCGTCCTGGTGCCCTGGCACCTCGATGCGTGGGCGCGGGTCGCCGCCTTCAATCGGATGGAGTCGCCGCTGCGATCCGCGCGGACCCTGCCCTGGACGGAGGAGGCAGTCGCTGCGATCGATGCGCTCCCAGGTTTCGCGCGCGCCGACGCGCAGCGGTTGATCGAGGAGACGGCACGCCATCGGCGCACGTTCGCCGTGTCGTTGGCCGAGGTCGCGGTGCTGGACGAGGCCTTCGGGTGGCGGCCCGAACCGTTGCCGGAGGCGTTCTTCGTCGCGCTGTACGGGCCCCTGAACTTCTACCTCGCGCAGACCGTCGGTCCCGGCTTCGGCCGCGATGCGCTGGAGGTCCTTCCTCCACTCGACGGCGGGAGGGATCGGTATCCGCCCGGTTGGCTCGGCTCGCTTCCTCCTCCCGGGGGGCTGAGCCTCAGCTATCCACCGCACCTGCGCCCCCTGCTGCACGGCTACCGGGATGGGTTGGCCGTTCTGTTGCGTGATCCGCAGGGAGCTCTCGCCACGACGATGCAGAAGCTCTGGCGCGGTCTGCGCGGCGCGACTGCAGGAATCGGTGGGCTGGACCTTCCGGGCTCAGGTCCGTTGGTCCGGCATCGCGTGGATCAAGCCGTGTCGACGAGCGTGGTCGCGAACCTGTGGTCGGTCGCGCTCCTCGCCGCAGCGATCGTGGGTCTCTGGCGAGGGCGGGGAAGGATGGAGGAACTTGCTCCGTTCCTCTGGTGGGGTGCTGCGGGGCTCGCCGTCGTGGCGCTGTTCTTCGGCTATGCCCGGCTCGGTGCCCTGCTCACTCCCATCGTCGGCGTGTTGCTGGGCCTCGCGGTCGAGCCGCTCGCGCTGCGTGCACCACGCGGCGCGCTCTGGGGCAGCCTCGTGCTGCTCCTCGCTGTGCTTGCCATCGAAACCGGACGATGGTGGCGCGGTGTCCGCATCTTCGTGGACGGAGCCGAAGTGAAGACCGTCGAACCTTGGCCGCCGCTCGAGTTCGAGGATCGGCAGCTCACGGTTCGCTCCCCGGATCAGGAGGGCTGATCCGGGTCTGCGGCGTTGCGCGCGAACGTCGCGATGTCGGTGTTCGCGCCGCAGAGGATCAGCGCCGTCTTGCGGTCGCCGAGGATCGTGGCCAGCGGGCCGAGCGCTGCCGCGGTCGTTGCGGCACCTGCCGGCTCGACGCCGAGCTTCAGTTCGCGGAACAGCACGCGCATCGCGCGAGCGAGGCCCGCGTCGTCGACGTGGACGAGCCGGTCGACGAACTGCTTGCAGACGGCATACGTGTAGGGCTCGGCCTGCGGTGCTCCGAGGCTATCGGCCATGGTGCGGACGGCGTCGATCGCTGCGGGAGCGCCCAAGGCGAAGCTGCGGTGCATCGTGTCGGCACCGATCGGTTCGACGCCGATGACCTCGCAGGAGGGGCGGAGCTGCTTGACTGCGGCCGCCACACCGGCGCACAGGCCGCCGCCGCCGATCGGCACGACGACGCGCTCCACGTCCGGCAGCTGCTCGACGAGCTCCAGGCCGAGCGTGGCGGTTCCGAGAACGGTCCCCGGGCCTTCGAACGGGTGGACGAAGGTGCGCCCCTCCGTGGCCGCGATCTCTCCGACGGCTGCGCGCGCTGCATGGACGGACGGCACGAGCAGGACTTCTGCTCCGGCGGCGCGGCACGCGGCGATCCGGCCGGGATTGGCCGTTTCGGGCATCACGACTTTGGCGGTCGTGCCGACGACGGCGGCGGCGTAGGCGACGGCCAGCGCGTGGTTGCCGGCGCTGAATGCGGTCACGCCGCGCGCGCGCGCCGCCTCGTCCAGCTCGAGCATCACGGTCAGCGCGCCGCGTGGCTTGAAGCTGCCGGCGTGTTGCCAGAGCTCGAGCTTGACGTGCACGTCGACGTCCGTGCCTGCGACCTCCGCAAGCGTGGGGGAGTCCCAGGCCCAGACGGGGGTCGTGCGGACGAGCGAACCGAGTCGGGCCCGGGCCGCGCGGATCGCTTCGACCGTCGGAGCGGGGGCTTGGCCTTCGCTCATCGTGCGTAGCGGGCGCGGATGCTCGGGACGAGATAGTCGTCGAACGCCTTGGCGAGGTCGTGGCGGGGGGCGAACCCCCAGTCGCGACGGGCGGCGCCGTCGTCGACGTCGGCGGGCCAGGAGTCGACGATCGCCTGACGCTGCGTGTCGGGAGCGAACGTGATCTGTGCGCCAGGGAACGCGCCCTCGACGAGGTGCGCGATCTCTCCGGCGGTCGGCGCGAACGATCCGAGGTTGTAGACGAGGCGGGTCAGCTTCTCGCGATCGGCAGCCGCCAGCGCGAGCAAGGCGTCGATCGCATCGGGCATCGTCATGAACGGGATCTGTGCGTCGGCGCGCACGAAGCAGGCGTAGGGCTCTCCCTTCGCACCCGCGTGGATCATCTCCGGCGCGTAGTCGCTCGTGCCGCCGGACGGCACGGTGTCCGCCGAGATGAGGCCCGGAAATCGGACCGCGCGGAAGTCGATCAGGTCCGGCACGCGGTCCTTCGCGAGCAGCCGGTAATGACGGGAGTAGTATCGGCCGAGGTGCTCGCAGTACAGCTTGTTGCAGCCGTACATCGTGATGGGCTCGAGATGCTGGTCCTCGTGCACCGCGCCCGCCGCCACCTTGGTCGCCAGATCGGGGATGCCGTAAGCGGCGATCGAGCTCGGGAAGACGAAGCGCACCGGTGAACCGCTGGCGCTGGCCTGTTGGGCCGCGAGCTTGAGCAGCTGGATCGTGCCGCCGACGTTCACGTCGTGCGCGAGCTCCGGCGAGGACTCACCTCGCGTCGAGAGCAGCGCGGCGAGATGGAAGATCTCGTAGACCTCGAACGTCGCCATCAGGCGCCCGAGCAAGGCCTCGTCGCAGATGTCGCCCACGAAGGTCTCCACGCAGAGCTCCCGGATCTCGGCGTCCAGTTCGCGGATGTCGATGGCGACGATGTCGCGGTGGCCCCGGGCCGACAGCGCGCGGATCAGTCCATGTCCGACTTCGCCTCCGGCGCCCGTGATCAGCACGGCGGCGTTCTCTTGGCTTCCGGAGGGGCTCGACGGGTTCTCGGGAGTCTTCATGCCGCGGGCATCGTAGGTTTGCCCGGGTTGGGCGCCACAGCGAGCCGCGCGCGACCCGGCTCCTTCGGATTCAACGGTGGCGGCGGCCGGCGCACCGGAAGTGCTTGCTGAGCGCGAGCCCCTGACCCTGGTAGTGCGAGCCCAGGCCCTGGTCGCCGTACGCGATCGCGGGCTCGGCCAGCGTGCGGAAGAACTGGAGACGGAAGAACACCTGTCCGTCCTCGACCAGGAAAGGGACGTCGTGGGGGCGGACCTCCAGGACGGCCCGCGTGCCGGTCGGCCCGCCGAAGCCGTTGTCGAAGAAGCCCGCGTAGTTGGTGCGGAGTTCGCCGAGGCCGACGTCGTACGCGCCCATCTCCGCTGCGAGATGGCGCGGGATCCGGACCCGCTCCTTGCTCGCGAAGATGTAGAACGCCTCTGGCTGCACGACCGTTCTGCCGTCGGGGGGCGGAGGGATCTCGTGGAAGAACCCCGCCGGGTCGTAGCTGCCGACGCGTGCGAGGTCGATCACGTCGGTGTAGCCGCGCGCCTCGTAGCCCACCGGTCCCGTGATGTCGTCGTCGCGCGTGAGCGCGATGCCCATGCAGAGTCCCTGGTCGAAGCGGGCTTCGTCGACCGGAATCGGGCGACCGTCGGCGTGGAAGAGCAGTGGGGACGAATCGTACTCGCGGCGCAGGGCCGCATCGTCGAGGACCGGGTCACCGAGGACGAAACGGACCTGTGTCAGCGCTTGCCCGGTGCGGACCCGGATCGGGAACGACCGCGGCACCACCTCGAGGAAGAGCGGGCCGGTGTAGCCCGGAGGGGCGACCTCGAATCGACCGCTCCGGTCGGCGAGAAGCCTCGTGAACAGGTCGAGCCGCCCGGTCGAGGACTTCGGATTGGCTCGGATCTGGTAGGGAAGCGGCGTGGTCACCTGCTCGAGCAGGGGGAGCACGTAGGCGTGGCCACGCTCGAGGATCGCTCCGTCGGTCAGATCGAAGCGGTACAGCGTCTGGTCCTCGAGAAAGTCGGCCACCGTGCGCCGCTCGGGGAGGAAGCCGCTCCGAACCCGGTACCCGACCGTGGCCAGACGGAGATCCAGGCTGGCGGGCTGGACCTGGTGGGGAGCGATGCCTGGATTGCTCGACAGTGCGCCCGAGCGGATCAGGTCGACGATGCCCTGGTGGGGCAGGATCCCGGCTTCCATGGGAGGCACAGGTTAAGGGCGCCTGCCCGGCAGGAGAACGCTTCGGCGCCGCCTCGGGGTGAACGTCTGTGCGGCAGTTGTTTCGGACCTGCCGCGAAGTACCCTACTCGCCCTCGCAGCCCCGGGGAGTCCGTCCAGGACCCGGGGGTCGAGCCCGGCAGACGGGCTCGCTGCAGCCGAAAGGACGGTTCGATCACGATGAAGATCCACGAATTCCAGGCCAAGCAGGTCCTCGCCCGCTTCGGCGTTCCGGTGCCGGACGGAATCGCGTGTGACACTGCGGACGAAGCGGCCGCGGCGTTCACGCAGCTCGGCGCGCCGCTCTCGGTCGTCAAGGCGCAGATCCATGCGGGGGGCCGCGGCAAGGCCGGCGGCGTCAAGCTCGTTCGCTCGGCGGACGAGGCGCGGGAAGCGGCCGCAGGCATGCTCGGCAAGGCGCTGATCACGCACCAGACCGGTCCTGAAGGCCGGGTCGTGCAGAAGATCTACGTCGAGCGCGGCAGCGAGATCGAGCGTGAGCTCTACCTGGCCGTCGCAGTGGACCGGGCGACCTCTGCGCCCGTCCTGATGGGCAGCGCGGAAGGCGGCATGGAGATCGAGGAACTCGCGGCGGAACGGCCCGAAGCCATCCTTCGCGAGCGGATCCACCCGATGAAGGGGCTCCTGCCGTTCCAGCTCCGGCGCATGGCCAAGCACCTCGGCCTGAGCGGCGAGACGGCGAAGAAGGGCATGGCGCTGATCCAGAAGCTGGCCAGGGCATTCACCGAGACGGACTGCTCGATCGCGGAGATCAATCCGCTGATCGTCACCAAGCAGGGCGACGTCCTCGCGCTGGATGCGAAGATCAACTTCGACAGCAACGCGCTGTTCCGCCACCAGGACGTGGTCGGGTACCGCGACCTCA
>JBEAPQ010000456.1:0-2825 GCA_041164325.1 Planctomycetota bacterium
CGTCGGTGCAGCGCTCCTCCATGGCTGTGCACTGCCATCGGGCGACCCCGGGCTGGTCCGCGTCGTGTCCTACAACATCCGCCACGGCGAAGGCATGGATCGCACGCTCGACCTCGGACGCACGGCAGCCGTCCTGCGCGCCCTCGCGCCCGATGTCGTGGCGCTGCAGGAAGTGGACGAGGGCACCCGACGCTCGGGCGGCGTCGACCAGGCCGCCGAGCTGGGCCGCCAGCTCGGGATGGAACATGCGTTCGGTTCGTTCATGGACTTCCAGGGCGGGCGCTACGGATGTGCGATCCTGTCCCGGCGACCCATCCGCCGTGTCCAGCCCGTGCGACTCCCGGATGGCCACGAGCCACGCGTCGCTCTGAGCGTCGAAGTCGAGGGGCCGGACGGTGCCCCGCTCACGTTCTGCTGCGTGCACTTCGACTGGGTGGCCGACGACACCTTCCGTTTCGCGCAGGCCCAGACCGCGGCCGCGCACCTCGACAGCCTGGAGCATCCGTACGTGGTGCTGGGGGACTTCAACGACAGGCCGGGGAGCCGGACCCTGGCGCTCTACGCCCGCGACACGCGGCCTGCGTGGACCGTGCCGACGCCGACGTTCCCGGCCGATGCGCCCACCGCGCCGATCGACCACCTCTTCGCGTTCCCTCCGGCCCGCTGGCATGTCGAGCACGCCGCCGTCGTCGACGAGCGTGTCGCATCCGACCATCGCCCGTTCCTCGTCGTCCTGCGCCTCCTGGCACCATGAGTCGCGACCGGCTCCGGATTCTCTACGTCGAGCCGTTCGAAGCCGGCTCCCATGCCCGCTTCGGCGCGACGCTCCGCCGGCACCTCGGGCACGAACTGGTCGCCTGGACCATGCCCGGCCGCCACTGGAAGTGGCGCATGCGCGGAGCGGGCCTCTGGCTCGCGGAGCAGAAGCCCGCAGCCGGGGCGATCGACGTGCTGCTGGCGAGCTCCTTCACCCCGCTCGCGGACCTCGTGGCCCTGCGCCCCGACATCGCCGGCGTGCCGCGGGTTCTCTACTTCCACGAGAACCAGTGGGAGTATCCCGACCGCGGACGCCAGGAACGCGACCATCATCTCGCGTTCACCCAGGTGGTCAGCGCGGCAGCGGCGGATCTATGCCTCTTCAACAGCCAGTACAACCGGGACACGTTCCTGCGTGCGACGAGGGCCTTCATCCAGCGTATGCCGGACGCACGTCCGACAGCGACCGTCGAAGCTCTCGCCCTTCGTTGTGAGGTGTTGCCCGTGCCGGTCGAAGCACCGAGCGGCAGGCCGGCGGATTCCGATCGAAGCGCTCCGCTCCAGATCCTCTGGAACCACCGCTGGGAGCACGACAAGCGGCCGGAAGCGTTCTTCACGGCGCTGGAGGCGCTGGCCGAAGGCGGCGCGGACTTCCGGATCGCCGTCTGCGGCCAGGCGTTCGGGACCGTGCCCGCAGCGTTCGACGAGGCGCGGACACGATGGGCCGACCGCATCGCGCACTGGGGTCCGATCGAGGATCGGACCCGCTACGAGTCGCTGCTCGGTCGGTGCGATGTCGTCCTGTCGACGGCGGCCCACGAGTTCTTCGGGATGTCCATCGTCGAGGCGGCGCTCGCCGGCTGTCGCCCCATCGTGCCGGACCGACTCGCCTATCCGGAAGTGGTGCCGCGGTGCTACCGCTACCGCGACGACGACGAGCTCTTGGAGCATCTCCGCACGTGCTGTGCGCGGCGCGCGGCCGGCCAACCCGTGCGCTTCGAAGCTCCGCCTTCCTTCACCCGTGGGTTCCTGCCAGAACGGGTCGTTCCCCGTCTGGACGCACGGCTCCGCGAGCTCGTCCTCGATCAACGCGCGCCGCGGTAGAGCGACGCGAAGAGGTCGTAGTTGGTCGCGATCGTGGCGCCCGGCAGGGGCGACAGCGCCGCCAGCGGAGCCGGGTCGTCGACGAGGCCCTGCAACAGCTCGGCGAGTGCTGCGACGTCACCCGCCGGGAAGTGGAACCCGTTGCGGTCGGGCTCGACGACCTCGGTCATGCCGCCGAGCGCCGAGACGGCCACGGGCACGCCAGCCTCGAAGGCCTCGAGCACCACGAACGGAGTGTTCTCGTACCACAGCGATGGCACGACGAGCAGGTCCATGTCCGCCATCACCTGGTCGAGCTCTCCATGCTGGAACGGACCGGGGAACGCGATGCGCGCATCGCACCGCGCCCGTTCTCGCACGCCATCGATGTAGTCCTGGAACATCGGCTCGTCGGTGCGCCCGTACACCGTCAACGTGCAGGCACCCCGAACCTGCAGCACGGCGTCGACGAGCACGTGGAGTCCCTTCCACGGCGACAAGACACCTGCGAACGCGATCCGCAGCGGGGACCGGGGCCGCACCACGTCCGATCGGCGCCGGACGCGACCGGGTTCGAGCCCGTAGGGTTCCACCCGGATGCGCTCCCGGTCGAAGCCGTTCGCAACGAACATCTCTGCCAGGAAGCGGGACGGCGCGATGACCGCGTCGACCCGCGCCAGCCGCGCCAGGAGCTCGTCCTTGCGACGCACGACGGCCATCCATTGGGAGAGCGGACCCGGACGATGCGGCGGGTGCCGCAGTGCCGAGGCCGCCGAGCGTGCAGCCTCACCCAGATCCTCGGGCAGCGCGAGCTGCGGGAACTCACAGTCGATGCAGCCCTTCCCCGACTCCGGCGGGCCGTTGCAGAGCGACCCGTCCGGCCGCAGCAGCGTGAACCGCGGACACAGGAACCAGAAGTCCATCAGGTGGACGACCGTGCGGAGCCCGCGATCGACGGCTCGGTCGATCAGGTCGACGCCGAGCCG
>JBEAPQ010000457.1:0-8531 GCA_041164325.1 Planctomycetota bacterium
CGACGCGCACGGTTTCCCGGCGGACACGCTCTGGTCCAACGCCGCGCTGCTGCATGCGTTCCTGACGGAACGAAGGGCCTCCGGCCGAGAGCTCTTCCTGTCGGATCGCGGGCTCGCGACGCTTGCCGAACCGGCCGATCCCGGCAAGGCCGGTGCGCTCGTCGTCGACGTGCTGCGACAGGGCTTCGAGTTCGAGCGGGTGGATGCAGGTGGGTTCACCGGCTACCGGCTCGTCCCCAAGACGTGATGGTCGACATCCAGTTCGACGCGCTCGAATACCGCGAGGACACCTCGCTGACCCCCGTGCGTCTCCGCTTCGTCGGTTCGACCGAGCGGGGATTCGAGGTCGTTCGGAACGACGCACCCTGGCTCCAGCTCGGCCCGGGCTACCGGGTGCTGCGGACGCAGGCCTGTGGCGTCTGCTCGACGGACCTGGACCGGCACTTCCTGCCGTTCCGGCTCCCCCAGGTGACGGGGCACGAGCTGCTCGCGACCGACGATTCCGGGCGCCGCTACGTCGTCGAGATCAACGCGGGTCCCCGTGAACGGGGCCTGCGTCGAGCGTGCCCCGACTGTGCGGATGGGCTTGCGCGTCACTGCCCCGAGCGGCTCGTGCTCGGCATCCATGATCTGCCGGGGGGATTCGGGCCGTTCGTGCTCGTGCCCGAGGGTGCAGCAATTCCGGTTCCAGACGCGGTGGACGATGACACGGCCCTGCTCGTCGAGCCGTTCGCCGCGGCTCTCCGTGCCGTCGATCGGACCGAGCTCCGCGCTGGAGACCGCCTCTCGGTGCTCGGGCCACGCAAGCTCGGCATGCTGGTGCTGGCAGCTCTCGCGGCGCGCCGACGCGAGAGGAACGAAGACTGGACGCTGGTCGCGCGGGTGCGGCGGTCGGAACTGGCGACGACCGCGCGCAATCTCGGAGCGGACGACGTCGTGGTCGCAGCAGAGCCGGACGGTCGGGCGATGGATGACGTCGTGTTCGACACGACGGCCAGCCCGCAGGGATTCGAGGCGGCACTGCGCCTCGCGAAGCGGGAGGTGCACCTGAAGTCGACGCACGGTCGACCCGCGGGTGGGCTCCGGAACGCAACGGCCTTCGTCGTCGACGAGCTCGCCATGGAGCGATTCGAGAAGGGCCGCCCGGAGCAGCTCAGCCTGCCGTCCAGCGCTGATTCCTGGGGCGAGGTGCCAGGGCCACGGTCGTCCGGATGCCTGCGCGGAGCGCCGATGGTCGTGGTCGACGACCTGCCGACCGCAGACCGCGCGATCCGTCCCATCGCGGGGAGGGAGGAGGGCTTCGTCCGTCCGACCGGGACCATCCTGCTCCGCACGGCGCGGGGCGGACCGCTCGGCGAGGCCATCGTCGCCCGGGGCCTGCGGCTCGGCTCGAGTCGATGCGGCGACTTCCGGTCGGCGCTCTCGCTGCTCGCGCGTGACCCGGTCCTCCGTGCGTCGGTGCGCAGCCTGATCACCGGGCGCTTCCCGGCGCACGCGCTCGGCGCCGCGTTCGCCGCGGCCCGCGGGCCGCACGCGATCAAGGTCGTCGTCGACCACGCGACGGCCTGACGGGCGGCGCCGCTTCGCCCGCTCTCAACCGTCGGTGACGCGCACGAGGCGAGCCGCGTCGATGACGAGGAACCCCTCGGTTCCAGCGCGCTCCACTTCGATCAGGACGGGCTGTTCGACGTTGAAGGTCATCGTTCCGAAGTGCTTCCACAGTCCGTCGATCGGCGGCGTGTGGCGCTGGTCGATCGAAGCGGTCACGTGCGACCCGCCCTGACGGACCGTGGCCTGTGCGGTGGCGCGGTTCGCGTGGGGCTGCCACGCGATCTCGGCGCGGTATCGGCCCGGCTCCGTCACGAAGAACTCGAACGTCGCCTTGCAGGTGCCGGGCGCGGCTTCGCCGTCGTGGCTGTAGCCGGCACCGACGAACGGCTTGATCGAGTCGCTCCGCTGCCAGGAGCCGGTGAAGCGCGCGTCCAGGTCGTCGATGACGAGGCCTTCCAGCTTCGTGGGGTCGAGTCCGGTGGGCAGCTCCTTCTTCGGGCCCTCCCAGGCGAGCGTCTGGTTGGCGGCGAGCAGCTCGGCGCGGAGTGCGGGGTAGGGAACGTCCTGGACGACGCCGTTCCCCGCGAGAGCGAGATGGGCCGCCGTCGCAGCGCTGTGTCCCAGCACCATGAACACCGGCTCCATCCGCGCGGATCCGAACGCGATGTGCGTCGACGACAGGCACACCGGAACCAACAGGTTCGTGCACTCGCTGCGGCTCGGGACGATCGAGCGATAGGAGATGCCGTAGGGGGTGAAGCCGTGGACCTGGACGTCGCCCTCGTTGCGGACGTGACCGTTCGTGTCGACGTAGCGGTGCACGTTGTGGGAGTCCATGCCGTAGGCGCCGAGGCCGACCGGATCGTCGACGACCTCGAGACCGCGGCAGTGCTTCTCGGCGAGGACGACATCCGACACCATCCGCCGCGCCTCCCGGACGTAGAGCTGCGGCGGCCAGTTGCCGGTCTCGACGAACTCGTCCTTGGTGAGGCCCCACTTGTGGAAGTCGGCGCGCACCTCCTCAGGGACACGCGGGTGGTTCGCCAGGGTCCAGAGCAGTCCCTGCGTGTAGTAGAGATGCTCCGCGAAGATCCGCGCCCGGTCTTCCCAGTCGCCCTCCGGCCACCCGTAGCTCAGACCGATCGCGTCGGTCGAGATCGCGAAGTTGTTGTTCGTGTCGGTCTTCCGGTTCGGCATCAGGACGGGGTGCCACGGAATGCGACGGTCCCCCGCGTCGAAGTTGCGCAGCAGCAGCTCGAAGTCCTGTTCGTCGTAGCCGGCCGGCTTCGGCCACGGCAGTCGGTTGTCGGGAGCGTCGGTCGTGCAGAGGCGGAAGCAGTAGGCCTGCACACGGTGGTCCGCCGCGCCCTCTTCGCCCGCCTCGTCCGCGGAGACCCACCGGAGCAGTCCGCTGGCGGGATCTCCGGGAACGACGTACGGGTCGACGTCGTGCGTGAACTGGTGCTTGGTGGCGTTGCGCACCTGCACCCCGTCGAGCGTCTCGCCGTGCTCGGCGTTCGCTTCCCGGCCCACGCGATAGGACACACCCGCCTTCGCGAGCAGATCACCTTCGTAGGTCGCATCCACGAAGCACCGCGCCCTGTAGGTCTGGCCGTCGACGGTGCGGAGGGCCACGATCCGACCGTCTTCCACGGTCACGCCGCCGGGCCCGAGGTCCAGGCGCGCGCCGTGCACGACGGGGATGCCTGCCTCCTCCAGCATGTCCTCGAAGATCTCGAGCGCGACCTTCGGTTCGAACGTCCACGCGGCATCTTCGTTAGGGCGGTGACCACGGCCCTTGAAGTCCGCGGCCGCCTCCTGGACCCACGCGCCGTCGTTCGCGTAGTGGGCCCGCAGCCGCTGATAGAACTCTCGGCTGATGCCGCCCACAGCGGCCTTGTTGCCGATGTCCGTCGCACCCAAGCCCGACGTGCTGAGGCCGCCGACACGGTGCGTGGGCTCGAGCAGCACGACCGTGCGTCCGTGCCGCGCGAGCTGGACCGCGCAGGCGATGCCGCCGGAGGTGCCGCCGTAGACGATGACTTCAGGGTCGTCCGGCCGCCGTGAGCCGGGGGCGGCACAGGCCAGCAGCCAGGTCGAGAGGGTGAGGACGAACAGGAGCCTGAGTCGGGACATCGTGTGTGGGGTCGCGGGTTCGGCGGGCGCGCGGTGGATCGGATCGGACGGGATTCTAGGATCCGGGCATGGCACCCCGGCAAGCATCCGCTCCTTCTCGGCGCGCGTTCCTCAAGTCTTCGGCCCTGGCTGGCTCGTCGTTCTGGGTCACGCACGACCTGCCCGGGCGCGACCCGGTCCGGAGGGGGCGACTCGACAAGCTCAACATCGCGGCGATCGGCTGCGGCGGGAAGGGCTACGTCGATGCAAAGGGCTGCGCCTCCGAGAACCTCGTCGCTCTCTGCGACGTCGACGAGCGTCGCGGCGGAAAGCTCTGGAAGGAGTATCCCGAAGCGCGCGTCTACCGCGACTTCCGCGAGCTCCTGGATCGTGAGAAGGACCTGGACGCCGTCCTCGTCTCGACGCCGGACCACACGCATGCGGTCGCGGCCGCCTGGGCCATGCAGCGAGGTCTCCACGTGTTCTGCCAGAAGCCGCTGACGCACTCGGTCGAGGAGGCGCGGGTGCTGACGATGCTCGCCCAGCGCACCGGAGTCGTCACGCAGATGGGCAACCAGGGCACGGCGACGGACGGTCTGCGCAAGGGCGTCGAGGTGGTTCGCAGCGGAGCGATCGGTGACGTGCGGGAAGTCCACGTCTGGACGAACCGCCCGATCTGGCCGCAGGGGGTCCAGGCGCCGACCGACATCCAGCCGATCCCCGCCGGGCTGCGCTGGGACCTCTGGCTCGGTCCTGCGCGGCATCGTCCCTACCACGAGGCCTACTGCCCGTTCCGCTGGCGTGGGTTCTGGGACTTCGGCACCGGGGCGATCGGCGACATGGCCTGCCACACCCTGAACCTGCCGTATCTGGCGCTGCAGCTCGAGGCTCCGATCCGGGTCGCGGCGGAGCAAGAGGGCAACACGGCGGACTCCCCGTCGACGAAGTCGCGGATCCGGTTCGAGTTCCCGGCGCGGGGCGCGCTCCCGCCGGTCGTCCTCACGTGGCACGACGGTGGGTTCCTTCCGGACGTCGAGGCCTACCTCCCGGGAGTCCAGCTGTCGAGCAGCGGCAGCCTGATGATCGGCGACCGCGGCCAGCTCTACTCGCCCGGCGACTACGGCGACCAGTGGCGCCTCCTGCCGGAGGAGGACTTCGCGGGCTACGAGGCGCCCGCTCCGTTCCTGCCCCGCACCGAGGGCATCTACCGGGAGTGGCTCGACGCCATCAAGGGTGGGACCCCGCCCATGTCCCGCTTCCAACACGCCGGGCCGTTCACCGAGGCTGCGCTGCTCGGGAACGTTGCGATCCGTGCGGGCGTGCCGATCGAGTGGGATGCCGCGCGGATGCAGATTCCGAACGCGCCGGACGCCGAGCGCTATCTGCGTGACGAGTACGCCTACGGCTGGGAACTCGGCGGGTGACGTCGGTCGGGCGGTTCGAGACACTGCAGGACACGGTGTCGCCCGGCTGCGGGCGCGCCGACGTTTGGCTGCCGCCAGGCCACGACCCATCGCAACCCACGGCTCTCGTGGTGTTCCTGCATGGCTACGGGGAGCGGGGCTCCGCGGGAGAGCATCTTCCGGTGGGGCTCGGGCCCGTTCTCGAAGCACACCCCGAGCGCTTCCCTGGAATCGTCGTGCTCCCGCAGTGCCCTGCGGATCGGGTCTGGGTGGCCATCGATCGTCCGTGGGCGCACGGCCTCTCCGGGGCCGAGCTGCACATCGATGCAGCGGTCGCCGCGGTGCGCGGGCGGCACGCGGTCGATCCCACGCGCATCGTCCTGACCGGCCTTTCGATGGGGGGATTCGGCACGTTCGTCCACGGAAGTCGCCGAACGGACGTCTTCCGGGCGTTTGCGCCTGTCTGCGGGGGAGGTCAGCCGGGCGATGCCGCACGGATTGCGTCTGCAGGTCGGCCCCTCTTCGTCGCGCACGGAGCGCTCGATGACGTCGTCGCGGTCGACGAGAGTCGGCGGATGGTGGCCGAAGCGCGTGCCGTCGGAGGATGCGTGCGGTACCTCGAGTACGACGACGTGGATCACGTCTGTTGGGATCGTGCCTACCGGGAGATCGACCTGGCGCGGTTCCTGTTCGAGGCCGCGGGGAGGCCGTGAACTCATCAGCGTCCAGCCTCCGCATGGATCGCCTGGTAGCCGCGGCGCGGCCGCGGGGGAGCCGGTGACGGTCGTGGTTTCGGAGACGGCGACAGATCGCGTCGCGAAGCGTGTCCGACTGCAGCGCGCCCGGCGTGCGCTCGCCCTCGTCGCGATCGGCCTTGCGTTGCTGGTGGGGTGCACGTCGACGGTCCACCCTCCCGTGGACCCCGGACCCCAGCCAGTTTCCGTCTGGTTGATCCGGGATGCGAGGCACCGTGGCCTCGTGTTGCCGACCGCGGATGGGGGGCTTGTCGAATACGGCTACGGTGAGTTCGCGTGGTACGCGGAGATGCGCGACGCTTGGTATCGCGCGTTTCCGGCGGCCCTCTGGCCGACGGCGGGCACACTCGGAGTCCGGAGGCTCACGGCTCGCGACGGGACGGCGCTCCGGCGCGAGCTCGGCGGTGCGCAGTTCGACGAGCTCAAGGTCGCCCGGAGCGCAGCCGCCGCGCTGGAGGCGCGGCTGGCGCGGCGCTTCGAGGCGGGCGGTCCCGCCCTGTGGAACGCGGTCTACGGGTTCGACTTCGTCCCCGACCCCGCCGGCTACTGGTGCCTCTTCAACTGCAACGACGCCGTGGCCCTGTGGCTCACCGAACTCGGCTGTCAGGTGACGTGGGTGCCGGTGCGGCTCGATCTGGAAGTCGTGCCGCACGCCCGTTGATGACTTCCTCGAGGACCCACGCCGTGTTCGCAGAACGGCGTGGTCCGTCGCCCGTCCGGCGTCCTCAGACGAGGCCCGCGGCCTCGAGCGCCGCGAGGATCTGCCGCGCATTGGCGGCGGCGTCGAGGGTCTCGGTATCCAGGCGGACGAGGGGGGCCGTCGGGGGCTCGTAGGGTGCGTCGACGCCCGTCAGGCCCTCGATCTCGCCTCGCTTCGCGCGGCCGTAGAGGTCGTTGTCGTCGCGTGCTTCGCACGCCTCGACCGACGCATCGCAGTGGACCTCGAAGAATCGGTCCGCGCCGATGATCCGCCTGGCCTGGGCGCGGTCCGCCTCGATGGGCGACACGAGGGCGACGATGGAGATCAGGCCGTGCTCGTTGCCCGTCTTGGCCATCTCGGCGGCGCGACGCTGGTGTTCCCAACGGTCGGTGGACGAGAAGCCGAGGTCGCTGCTGATGCCCGCACGGAGCTTCTCGCCGTCGAGGACCTGTGCGAGCTTGCCGCGTTCGAACAGCGCCTTCTCCAGCTCGAAGGCAGTCGAGGTCTTGCCCGAGCGGGGGAGCCCGCTCAGCCAGATCGTGAACGGGCGTTGGCCGAGGCGCTCCGCGCGCTGGTCGGCGGACACCGAGCCCCGCTGGACGCTCCGCACGTTGCTGCCAGCGTCTGCGGACGCGCGGCGTCGGGCGAGCGTCCGTTCGGCCGGCGAGCGGTCGACGATCATGCCGCAGGCCATCGTGGCGTTGGTCAAGCGATCGACGAGGATGAACGCGCCCATGTCGCGGTTCTTGCTGTAGGCGTCGACCGCGAGCGGCCGGACGACCTCGATCTCGACCCGCCCGATCTCGTTGAGCGCGAGGCGATCGGTGTCTTCCTTGCGCATGGAGTTCACGTTGGTCCGGTACCGGACCTGGGTGACGGTGCCCGACGTCGAGCTCGACGTGTGCTTCAGGACGTAGGTGCGCCCGGTCTCCATCGGGGTCTCGGACATCCACACGAGCATGGCCTCGACGCGCGTCTCCAGACGCGGCGTGTTGTGCACGGTGGAGAGGACGTCTCCCCGGCTCACGTCGACTTCGTCCGTCAGCGTGACGACGACCGACATGGGGGCGTGGGCCTCCTCGATCGCGCCTTCGAAGGTCTCGATGCTCTTGACCCGGCTCTGGCGGCCGGAGGGCAGCGCGACGACCTCATCACCGACGCGGACGATCCCCGACGCGATGGTTCCTGCGTAGCCGCGGAAGTCTAGGTTCGGGCGGAGCACGTACTGGACCGGGAACCGGAAGTCGATCAGGTTGCGGTCGGACGCGATGTGGACGGTCTCCAGGTAGTCGAGCAGCGAGGAGCCGCCGTACCACGGCATCTCGGCATCACCGCGCTCCACGACGTTGACGCCCTTCAGCGCCGACATGGGGATGAAGTGGATGTCCTGGATCTGCAGCTTGGACGCGAAGTCCTGGTAGTCGGCGCGGATCCGGTCGTAGACCTCCTCGCTGTAGTCGACGAGGTCCATCTTGTTGACGGCCACGACGACGTGCTTGATGCCGAGCAGCGAGCAGATGAACGAGTGACGGCGGGTCTGGTCGAGGACGCCCTTCCGGGCGTCGATCAGGATGATCGCCAGCTGGCAGTTCGACGCGCCGGTCGCCATGTTGCGCGTGTACTGCTCGTGACCTGGCGTGTCCGCGATGATGAACTTGCGCTTGTCGGTCGTGAAGTAGCGGTAGGCGACGTCGATGGTGATGCCCTGCTGGCGTTCGGCTTCCAGGCCGTCGACCAACAGTGCGAAGTCGACCTCGTCACCGGTCGTCCCGTATCGCTTCGTGTCCTTCTTGGCGGCCGCCAGCTGGTCCTCGTAAACCATGGCCGAGTCGTGCAGGAGCCGCCCGATCAGCGTGGACTTGCCGTCGTCGACGCTGCCGCACGTCAGGAGGCGCAGCAGGTCCTTGGTCCGGTACTTCTCGAGGTAGCCCTCGATGCCGAGGCGGTCGAGTTCGGTCTGGATGCTCATCAGAAGTAGCCCTCCCGCTTCTTCTCCTCCATCGAGCC
>JBEAPQ010000458.1:0-9483 GCA_041164325.1 Planctomycetota bacterium
GAGGAGATCACGAACATGCGGCTCGACTTGCTCGGCCCGACCTTCGTGCCGCAGCACTCGGACGCTCGCGTCCTCGAGCAGCTCGTCTTCAAGTGGGGGCGATCCCGGGCGTGGCTCGGGCGGGTGTTCGGCGACCACTACGCCGACCTCGCCGCGAGCGGCGGGGTCGTCACCGCCGCGCGCGTGCGGCGTGACCTGGCCGCGATGCTCGGTCAGGGGTTCGCGATGCCGCGCCGCGACTGAGCGGATTCAGCCGCGGCCGTTGGGGTGGCACCGGTAGCAGTCCGGCGAGGCCCAGACGTAGCCGCGCTCGCCCTGGTGCTCGCGGTCCATCGACGCCTGATCGTGCTCATGGCATTCGATGCACGAGAACCTCGGCGCGGGTGCCTGGGGGGTGTGGCACTCGGTGCAGTCGATCCCGGCGTGCGCGCCGCTTGTGATCGGGAACCGGTGGTCGAACGTCGCCCCGCCCCAGCGTGCCGTCGTGTGGCACTGCGTGCAGGTCGTCGAGAAGCCCTGGAGGGCGTGGTTCGGGTTGGTCGTCCGGTCGTAGTCCTCGCGGTGGCAGGACACGCAGTCCGGTGACGTCCCGACGAACACCCCGTTGCCGTGGCAATCCGTGCAGTTGCGGCCCGCGTGGCCGCCGGTCAGCGGGAACGACGACGGGTGCTGGAAGTTGCCGCCACCCCAGCCGAACACCGAGTGACAGAGCCGGCAGTCCTGGTCGAACGCGAGCTGGGCGTGGTTCGGGTTTGTCGTCGCGGCGTAGTCGCCGCTGTGACAGCTGAAGCAGCTCGGGTCGAGCCCCGCGAAGTTCGTGGGGTCTGTGTGACACGCCGCACAGTCGAGCCCTGCGTGTCCGCCGACCAGGGGCAACGACGAAGGATGGTCGAAGCGCGCCGGCTGCCAGCCGAGGGGCACGTGGCAGCGCTGGCAGTCCACCGTCCAGCCCTGCTGGACGTGGTCCGGCCTCGTGGCCCGCGCAAGATCCTGGCCATGGCAGTTCGTGCAGGTCGGATCGAGTCCTTCGAAGTTCCCGACCTCGGCGCCTGGGTGGCACTGGAAGCACTGGGCCACCGCATGGGCCCCGACCAGCGGCATCCTGGTCCGCGCGTGCATCTCGATCTGCTCCCGCGGCAGCCACGTGTCGGCGTTGTGGCAGCTGGAGCAGTCGGGCCCGAGCCGGGTGCGGTGGGGGTCGACGTGGCAGCCGCCACATCCGCGTTCTGCGAAGACCTCGACCGGGCCCCGGTCGTTGTGGCAGCGCAGACACGTCGCGGTCGCATGGGCGCCGTCGAGCGCGTAGCCCGTCTCGGCGAGGTGGTCGAACGTGAAGTCCTCGCGGATCTCCGACCAGCCCTCGCCGGTGTGGCAGAGGCGGCAGTCGGCGGGGAACGTCGCGTGCGGCACGACGGGGCCCCGGTCTTCGTCCCAGTGGTGGGCGGGGGCCATCAGCGTCCCGCAGGCCACGAGTGCGACCAGTGCGATCGCGCTGAGGAGGGCCCGCGCTCGAAGCGTCTTCGGTCGGGTCATCGTCAGAACCTCCGCTGCACGTAGAAGCCCAGGTTGTAGCCGTCCTGCAGGTCGCCGAGGACCGTCTCGGCCTGGATCTGCACGTTCCAGAAGTCACCGACCGCGAGGCTTGCATCGACACCGGTGCGGTGCTGGGAGAAGTCCTCGGTGCCGGTCGCGAGCGCGTCGGCGCTCCACTGCGACCACTCGTAGCGGAAGCTCATGAAACCCCAGTCGAAGGTGCGGGCTGCGCGGAAGCGGACGGCGGGTCCCGACGTGTAGCTGCCCTCGCTCTGGCTGAGCGCGAGTCCGAGGTCGACCAGGCCGCCGAACGCGCGGTACCAGTCGGACGAGAGCTCGCCTCCGGTTCCGCTCCCGTTCTGGTCGCTCCAGTGATCGACGCGCGCCTGCAGGCGGACGTCCTCACCGAGGTTCCACCAGACTCGCGGAGACAGTCGGTCGACGCGTCCGTCGCGGATCAGTTCGGGCGGCGCGAACGCGAGGTCCGCGCGCAGCAGCTGGGCCCACGCGTAGGTCGAGGACGTGATTCCGAAGCCGAAGGCGTCGCTGGCGCGGTAGCGCGTCGCGACGAAGCCTTGGGTGACCTCGGCGGACGCGTCCTTCAGGTCGTCGCTCGCCGTGTAGAAGTCGACCAGCGTCGACGCGTCGAAGCGGAGCCGCTCGGTCGCCTGCCAGTCGAAGCGGGCGAACAGCAGGTCGCGGTCCGCGGTGCCCCGGTGCCACGTCTTCTGGACGCCGAGCGTGAAGCCGATCGTCGGGTCGTCCTCGGGGCGCCACTGCGCGAAGCCGTAGACGCCGAAGTCATCGCCGGTCTCCCGGTCAGGGAACGGCAGCGGTGCCAGGCCGAGCCCGCCGCCGAGCGTCAGGTTCCGGCTGGTGCGCCACGCCCCTTCGGCGCCGTCGACGAGGCCAAGCTCCGGCGCGAAACGGCTGACGAAGCGCCCCATCTCGAGCCGCCACGGGTCACGGACATCCTCGCCGTACGCGTAGCTGAGCCGGTCGATGCGGAGCTGGGAGTCCGTGTCCTCCCCTTCGTCGAACAGGTCTTCGCCCCGCTGACGCAGTTCGCCGTCGAACGCGAGCGTCTCGCCCTGGCCCAGGAGGTTCGTGACCTGCGTCCGTGCACCGAGGCGGGCGCGGTAGGCGGCGTGCCCACGGCCATCACCATCGTCGGCCGAGTAGGTGTACTGGCCGAACAGCCGGCCGCTCCAGTCCGCCGGGCGCGAGGCCGGGCCGCCGCCGAACGCGGGTGCCAGCAGCGGGCTGTCGGTGTCGCCGCGCGGGAAGTCCTGCCACTTCCAGGGCAGGTCGTCCGGCGTCGTGCGGGCGCGCTTCGGACCTTCCTCGTCGGCGCGGCCCGCCGATCCGGACGGCAGCGTCACCTCGCCCATCGTGCCCACCGGAACCGACGGACGGCCGGGCGGGATCTCGGCCCGCGCGCTCGTCGCCGAGACCTCACGGATCGTCGCGCGGAACGGTGCGGCGCCGGGTGCAGACAGCTCGACTTCCAGTCCGGGCGCGAGGCCTGCCGCGCGCCCCTGGTCGAGGTAGACGCTGTCGGCGGACACCGAGACGACCCGCACGCGGACCACGATGGGGTCCTGGGCGGCGAGAGGAACCGCCGCGGCGAGGGGGGCGAGCGCAAGCAGCCAGAGCGTCCCCTGGACGCCCCTCGGGTTCCTCGTCCGCGAAGTCATCGTCTACGTCCCTCGTCACGACCGCCGTGGCAGTCGGAGCACTGCACGCCCAGGGGACGGTAGCGGATCACGTTCCTGCCGTCGCCGATCGGCTGGGGCTTGTGGCACGCGTCGCACGCGAGCGCGCGGTGCGTCGCGTCGAGTGCGAAGCGGGAATCCCGGTCGTGGTCGAACCGGATGTCGCGGAACGTGGCCGCCTCGTCGTGGCAGCGGGCGCAGTCGGTGCGGCGGTTGCCCTCCGGCGTCAGCCGGGCGAACTGCCCGAGGTGTGGGTCGTCGTGGCAGACAGCGCAGTCCTGGGGCGCGCGTCCGAGGGACCGTCCGAGCGCGTCGGGTTCCGCCGTCCGGCCGTGGCACGCGGTGCAGGTGGCCTGGGCGTGCGCGCCGCGCAGCGCATGGCCGGTCCACGTGCCGTGGTCGAAGTCGCGCTGCATCGCGCGGAAGCCTGCGGTCGTGTGGCAGCGCGCGCAGTCGCCGCGGCCCTCGACCTCCATCGGGAGCCCGGGGCGGTCGAACGTGCCGGCGTGCGGATCCCTGTGGCAGTCGATGCACCGCTCCGGCAGGTCGGCGTAGCGCACCGGACTCGCGGCGCTCCCTGCGGGCTCGTGGCAGCGCGCGCAGGCCACCGCGCGGTGGGCGCCGTCGAGCGGGAAGCCGCCGTCCGCGCCATGGCGCGCCACGTCGATCTGCGACGGTTGGAAGGCCTCCCGCGCATGGCATGACAGGCAGTCACCGCCGGTGCGGCCACCGTCGAACTGCCCTCCGTGCGGATCGTCGTGACAGACCCCGCAGCGGTCCGGATCGCGTCCCGGGAACCGCTCGCCGAACGGGGTCGGCGCCGCGCCGTGGCAGGCCTGGCAGGCGACGTCGTCGTGAGGCTGGACGAGGTCGAAACCCACCGCCGCGTGGGCGTTGCCGGCGAGGCGTTCGCTGTGGAAGTCCGCGTCCAGCGACGCGTGGCAGGCCGTGCAGTTCTGCTCCGGCAGAGCCGCGAGCGCGACGACCGCCGCGGTGAAAGCGTCGCGGTGCGGAGACGCGTGGCAGTCCGCGCAGCGGGTCATCGGGTCCGGGACACGGGCGATCTCGGCGTCACGGCGGGCGACGTCGTGGCAGGACGCGCACGATGCGCTCGCGTGCTCGCCGTCGAGCTGGACTCCCTGCGCGCGATGGTCCTCGACTCCGAACTTGCGCTGGAAGTCCTGCGTGGGCGCATGGCAACGCGCGCAGTCCTCGGAGTCCTGCGCGAGGGGGAGCGCCGTGCCGCCCGCGGCGTGTGGGCTCCCGTGGCAGTCGGTGCACCGGGCCATCGGGTCTGTGCGGAGCGGCTGTCGGGCACGCTCTTCCGTGTGGCACGTCGCGCACTCGGCCTTCGCGTGCGCGCCTTCCAGCGGGTAGCCGGCGGCCCGATGTTCGTCTGCGCCGAAGGTCCGCGGGAACCCGGCTGCGTCGTGGCAGGCCGCGCAGTCCATCGATGCCGCTGGAGTCGAAAGCGGCAGGGCGCCGCCATCCGGGGCGTGGGCCGGTCCGTGGCACGCGACACAGCTGCGCGGCTCGGGGTTCGTGCCGATCCGCGCGGCGACCGACTCGGGCGAGTCCTTGGCGTGGCAGTCGACGCAGCCCAAGCCACGGTGTGCGCCGTCGACGACGAATCGCTGGTGCTGGAACGCCGCGACCGCCTCGAACTCGTCGGACTGCCCGTGGCAGCTCGCGCAGTCACGACCGTAGCTGCCCTCGTGGACGTCCTGGTGGCAGGAAGCGCACGACTGCTCCAGGCCGAGGAACCGCGACTCACCTTCGCCGAGGATCTCCACCTCGGCGTGCTCGTGACACGCGGTGCACGCGCGTCCGACGTGGGCGCCCTCCAGGCGGAAGTCCGGGACGTGGGAGTGGTCGTAGCCCTCTACGTCGTCGACGCCGGCCGCGAGGAACGCGGCTGGACCGACCGGAGCGAGCGCATCGCCGTGGTGCTCCCGGTGACAGGTCCCGCACTCGGAGGCCTTGCCGAGCGTGCCGTGGAGGCCGGAGCCCGAGGCGAGCTGGTGCTGGATCGGCGCGTGGCACGTGCCGCATGCGGCGGCCATCGCCCCTTCACCCCCGTCGCCGTGGCACGCTTCGCAGTCCGATTGCAGGCCTGCGATCCGGGCATGGACGGGATGCAGTGGCCCCGGCGACGTGCGCTCCTCGGATTCCCAGAGGACGACGATGCCGATGCCGACCAGCGTCGCGAACGCGAGCAGATTGCGGAGCACGCTCAACGCGGACCTCCCGACCACGGGAGGAGCACCGACCAGTCCAGATCGGCGAAGCGGACGGCCGTGTAGACGTGGATACCGGTCAGCAGAACCATCAGGAGCGCGAGCCAGCGGTGCAGGTAGCGCCACGATCCGAGCACTGCCCGCACCTCGGCAAAGTGCGCGGCAGCAAGCATGAGGCGGTGCGCCCGGCGCGCCAGCGCGAGAAGCGCGCGGATTTCGTCGGCGGGGACACCCTCGGTCCGGCCCCGGTCACGGAGCACGGCAAACGCGGCCTCGAGGCGACGACGACTCTGGAGGATGCCGAAGACCCGTCGGACGAAGCCCTTGCCCCAGGTCGCACGGTCGGCTTCGACGAGCTGCTCGACCGTGCGACGGACCTCGCCACCGAAACCGCGGCCATCCCGATCCCATTCGCCGGACAGCGCGGCGATCCGGGATCGGAGCTGGTCGATCTCCAGCTCCTTGCCGTTCGTCGCCCGGGGGACGAAGGCGTAGAGGTAGCGCCCGAGCGTCCCGGTGCAGACGACGACGGCCAAGGACCAGAACGCGTGGCCGCCGACCGTGTCCCGCGGCGCGAGCCCTGCGTGCAGCAGCACGCAGAAGAACGCGGCGAGCCCGGTGAACACGTGCATGCTCATCCATGCGCGGAGGTTGCCGGGCAGCCAGCGCCCGAAGGACGGCGAGCGCCGCAGCAGGTACGCGAGGTTGAACAGGAACAGCGCGACGCCGAGCACGCCGAACGTCAGTCCGACCGCTCCCTTGGCCTGGAGGTGGGGGTGCAGGGGAGACGCGGCACGTTCCGCAGCCGGCAGGCCGTAGTAATCGGCGTGCCAGAGCGTGAAGCCGAGCACACCGACCGCGAGTGCCGCCGCGAAGCAGAGGGCGACGAGGAGGCCTGTGCCGCGGTCGAGTTCGGGAGCCTGTTCGGGCGGTCTGTCCGCTGGATCGAACGACACGCCCACTTCGCGCAGCGGGCCGAACGGTGGAACGCCGCCGGCGAACACGAACACTGCGTCGTTCGGGAGCGTCTCGACCGGGCCCGAGCCGTCTCCCGACGCCAACTCGACGTCGTTCTCGCCGATCGAGAGCACGTGCGTCCCGAACGCGAGGCGGACCCTCCCCTCCGCCTCGGCGGCACGGATCGCGTTCTCGTTGCGTGCCTTCAGGCGGAAGAAGTCGGCCTTCCGGTAGCTCAACGTCACGCGGTTGCCGGGTTGGGCCGCCAGACCCAGGGCCGCCTCGATGGCGGAGTCTCCACCGCCGACGACCAGGACGTGGGCGTCCCGCCAGGACTGCGCGTCGAGCAACGCGTAGTGCACCTTGGCCCGGTCCTCGCCCGGCACGCCGAGTCGCCGCGGTGTGCCGCGTCGCCCGAGTGCCAGGCAGACGTTGCGCGCGCGGAAGGTGCCGCGGCTCGTCTCGACGTCGAGGCCTCCCTCGGCGATCGACACCCGCTCGAACAGCGTGCCCGTGCGGATGTCGAGGTCATGGTCCGCGACGACCTCCTCCCAGATGCCGACGAGCTCCTCCTTCTGGTACTCGAGGCGCGGCAGGGTGCCGTGGAGCGGCAGGCGGACCGGCTGCGTCATCACCATCTTGCCGCGGGGGTACTGGGCAACGGCTCCGCCGATCTGCGCCTCCCGCTCGAGCACCGTGGCCCGCAGTCCGAGCTCCCGGGCGCGGAGCGCGCACGCGAGGCCAGCAGGCCCACCACCGACGATGAGGAGGTCCGGAATGTCGTCCCCCTGGGCGACCGCGAGACCGCCGCCGGCTCGCGAGGCTGCGCGCGGGCTCCGCGCCGGCGATCTCCGCGCGGCGGCTTCGGCGACGACCGTCCCCTGGGAAATGGCCGTCCGGACGAGCGCGTAGCCGCTGAGTTCGCCGGCGATGAACAGGCCGGGGATCCCGACGGCCTCCAACTCCTCGGTCAGGGCGGGGAGGTCGTCCCGGTCGGAAAGGTCGCCCAGCGTCAGGGCGATCGCGCCGACCGGGCACGCGTCGGCGCATCGGCCGTGTCCGACGCAGCGGGCACCGTGGACGACGACGGCCTGGCCGTGGACCATCGAGAGGACGCCCTCTTCGGGGCAGGCGGCGACGCAGGTGCCGCACCCGATGCACTGGTCCAGGTCGATGACCGGATGCTGGAGCCGCGCCCGGTCGCTGCCGCGCGCCCGGGCTTCCGCGCGCTCCGCCAGACCCTCCGCACTGCGGCGCAATTCGGAGCGGCGCAAAGCGACGGCGAGCGCGGCGGCCACGACGGCCAACGCGCAGAGGCCGGGCAGGATCCAAGGACTCAGGAATTCGGACATCGGGCGGAGCTGGCCATCGGATCGTCGGCGCACGGCGCGACGGACCGGAACCGCACTCCCACTTCAAGATCCATACCAGTTCTGCCCGGCGCTGAAAGTCGCATGGCAAGGGCGTTTCGCCGCGTAGGCGGGCAGCCTAGGATCCAGCCCGAGACCGTGTTGCACGACGCTGCACCTGCGTCGGGCGAAACGACGGGCTCTGTGCGAGATCCGGACGATGTCCGTCCGCATGCCGGACGAAAAGAACCCTTCGATCCTTTGGCACGCAGCTTGCTCCTCCTCACGCAGCACGCCGAGCGTCGGCCCCCGAGGCCCCGCGACGCGGGCGAGAGAAGGCAGAGAGAAGCGCTGATCCGATGACCCCATCCCCCCGATCCAACCCCACGGTCCCGACGAGCACGCGGGTCCGAGCAGCTGCCTCGCGGGGCGGTCTGCGCAGCGGTGGACCTGTCGAGGGATGGGGTGCACGGAGTGAGAAGGCGGCCTCGACCTGTGCCCTGGATCGCCGTTGGTCCAGGGCACGGGCCGTTGGTCTTCTGCAGGCGCCCCCTGTCCATACCCCGGCTCGTCGGTTGACGAGTCCGCAAGATCGAATCGCACCGTGGAACCGCAGGCATGAGGCCTTCCCCGCCTCGAAGCCTGCATTCGCACGGTCGTGGGCGTCGCACCAACCGCGACGTCTGCAAGGACACTCGATGGCAGCCCCAGGCATCAAGGAAGCTTGGGGTTGAGCGAGGATCGTTGCTTTGAGAGTGCAACGAGAAGGCTGGGCGGGCCTCCCGGGCAACCGGGAGGCCCGCCTTTATGTACGGCCCGCTGCAGCAGGGGTGGGCGGCGAGCGCAAGGGTGGAGGCGGGGTCCCCCGAGTCCCCGACGCGGTCAGTCGGCTGCGCGCACCACCGCCCAGGTGAAGCCGCCCGCCGGGACCTGGAGGCGGATCGAGGCACGTCCCCGGGGGTCCAGGGACACCGTCTCCGGCGACCGGTCCTCGACGGCGATCGAGGCCAGGGACTCGAGCCCCGTGTAGTAGAGATCGACTTCGAGCTCACGGTCGACCGCGACGGGGAGCGGGTTGAAGGCGACGAGCATCCCACGCTCTTCGAGGCGGGGATGGACGTGGAGCATCCAGTCGACGTCGCGCCCGTCCGCACGTCGGCCGTGGATGACGTCGGCTTCGAGGATGTCGCGGTAGCGCCGGAACCAGGCGACGCGTCCGGCCACGAGCGTGCGCGTCTCGTCCGTGTCGTAGAGCCGCGGTCCTCGGTAGCAGGCCTGGACGCCGAGCGCGAGGTTCGACGTCAGCATCCGGTCGTAGTGGTCGAGGTGCTGCGCCAACGGCTCGATCGTCGCAGCGGCTCCGCCCCCGTGGTACTCGGTCAGCGGGACGAACATCCAGCCCATCGACGGCGTCTTGCGCCACGTCCCGTCGTAGATGTTCTGCCGCGTGTGGATCACCTGCTGGTCGCGCGGAAGCGACCAGTTCACCTCGCGGTAGCCCATGCCGACCTTGCTCGTTCCGTTCAGGAAGTAGTGGTCCGGCGCGTTGACGTAGATCCCCTGCGACCGGCACCAGCCGTAGAAGTCGGCGGTGATCCGCCACTGCACCCAGCGCGAGTCCATGAGGCCCGCCTGCAGCGGCGGGCGTGGGGTCACGTCCACGTCTCCTGGGTAGGGACCGTCGTGCTCCAG
>JBEAPQ010000459.1:0-10254 GCA_041164325.1 Planctomycetota bacterium
GTCGGAGTTCGCCGCGTTCGTCACTCGCCCCAGGATCGTGCCCTTGCTGACGCCCGGCACACCCTGTGAGCCGTCGTCGCCCGAGCATCCTGCGAGCATCATCGCGACCACGAGCAGCCCAGGATGCAGGCCGTGCCCGAAGGACTTGAGACTCATCGTTTCCACCTCGTTCTCGAAGGGATGGCAGGGAGGTTGCTAGTCCGAGACGGAGTCCCAGACCTCACCTGTCTCCGAACCCGTCGAGCGCCGCGGTGTTTCCGGGCCGGCGCCGGGGCAACCGGTCGAATCCGCCATTCCGGGCACTTCGCAGCGGTCTTCGGACTCTCGTATCGAGCGCGCTCGATACCGGAGTCCGAGGCGTCGTCAGCGACCGCTCGGGTCGAGCCGGACCTGGGCGAATCGCCCTGCACTCAGTCGCACCGACCGCGTGTGGTATCCGTCGGCAGCGAACCGCACCAGGCACCACGCGTCCTCGCCCACCCCGACCTCGAACAGGCCGCCACGATCCGTCTCCACCGCCGTGCGCGGGTCGATCTCGTCGCCGTCCGGTCCACGCCGCCAGGGCGTCACGCAGACTCCGGACAGGGGTCGTCCCTCCGGGTCCAACACTTCTCCCCGGAGCCGCGGTCCGCGCACCACGAGGATGTCCTGCTGTCGGTCCTCACCCCGGGCGAGATCCTCGACGAACAGCGACGTGGTCGCGCAGTCCGGTCCACGGACGAGCAGCTGCCACGTCCCGGGCTCCAGTCCCTCCAGGGAAAACGCCCCGTCGCCCCCCAGTTCCACGACCCGCACGTGCGCCGCTGCACCGCGCAGCGTCACGGAGCCCGACCGCACGACCGCGCCGTCGGCGCTGCGCACGACACCGTGGAGACGGGCCGTGGCCCGCGGGTCGCCCCCGACGACCACTGGTTCGCGGAGCGCCCGGGCCGACGCGGCGACACGCGCGGCGAGGAGCGCGGGCTGCCGCTCGTCGATCCGCGGCACGACCGGCGCCTCGACGGGCCGATCTCCGGGTGGCCGCAGGAAAACGGCGAACGCCGCCAGAGACAGCAGCAGACCGAGGCCCCAGGCGACCGAGCTCCGTCCACGCGACATCGCACGGCCCAACGCGGCCGTGCCGCGACTGTTTCGCGACAGCCGCGGAAGGCAACCCGGATCAGTCCGGGTCGTAGGCGAGGCTGGGCCCGAGCCAGCGCTCGGCGTCGCGGACACTCATGCCCTTCCGCTTCGCGTAGATCTCGACCTGGTCGCGGTCGATGCGACCGACCGAGAAGTAGCGCGACTTCGGGTGCGCGAGGTAGATCCCGCTCACGCTCGCCGCTGGGCTCATCGCGAAGTGCTCGGTCAACGAGACACCGATCTCCTCGGCCTCGAGCAGCGAGAACAGCTTGCCCTTCTCGGTGTGATCGGGGCAGGCCGGGTAGCCGAACGCCGGCCGGATGCTCCGGTATTCCTCCTCGATCAGCTGCTCGTTCGTGATCGCGTCGGGGTCTGCGAAGCCCCACTCGGACCGGACACGCTGGTGGAGCAGCTCCGCGAACGCCTCGGCCAAGCGGTCCGCGAGCGCCTTGACCATGATCGCGTTGTAGTCGTCGTGGTTGGCCTCGTGGGCGGCGGCGAGCGCATCGACGCCGAAGCCCGTCGTGACCGCGAACGCCCCGACGTGGTCGTGGATGCCCTCACCGACCGGAGCCACGAAGTCCGCAAGACACAGCGTCGGCCGATCCGGAGCGGAAGTCCGCTGCTGGCGCAGCATGCAGAAACGGAGTCGTTCACGCGTCCGCGACTCGTCCTCGAACAGGACGATGTCGTCGCCACAGGAGTTTGCGGGCCAGAACCCGTAGACGGCCCGCGCCTCGAGCGCTTCTTCCGCGACGAGCTTCTGCAGCATCTCCTGCGCGTGCTCGTAGAGCTCGCGCGCCGCATGCCCCTGCTCCGGATGCTCCAGCACCTTGGGGAAGCGCCCCTTGATGCCCCATGCCGAGAAGAAGAACGTCCAGTCGATGTAGGGAACGATCTCGGCCAGCGGGAACTCGCGCAGCACGCGACGCCCGGTGAACGCGGGCTGCGGCACGTCGGCCGCGCGCCAGGTGAGTCGCAGACCCTGCTCGACGGCTCGTGCGTAGGGCGTCAGCGGATGCTCGACCTTCTGCCGATGGAGCTCGCGCAGATCGTGCTGCTGGCGCCGGTTCTCGGCGCTGAGCGTCTTCTTGCGTCCGTCGTCCAGCAGGTTCGACACCACGCCGACCACGCGGGAGGCGTCCTTCACGTGGACGACGTTCTCGTGATAGACCGGGGCGATCTTGACGGCCGTGTGCTGCTTGCTCGTCGTGGCGCCGCCGATCAGGAGCGGCACATCGAATCCGCGCCGCTCCATCTCCTTCGCCACGTGCACCATCTCGTCGAGGGACGGTGTGATGAGACCGGAGAGGCCGACGACATCGGCGCCCACCTGCTTTGCCTCGTCGAGGATCTTCTCGGCAGGCACCATGACGCCGAGGTCCACGACTTCGTAGCCGTTGCAGGCCAGCACCACGCCCACGATGTTCTTGCCGATGTCGTGCACGTCGCCCTTCACCGTGGCGAGGATGACCTTGCCCGCGGAGCGCGTGTCCTGGTTCGCCGCCTTCTCCGCCTCCATGTAGGGCGTCAGCACCGCGACCGAACGCTTCATCGCACGGGCACTCTTGACGACCTGCGGCAGGAACATCTTGCCCTGCCCGAACAGGTCGCCGACGACCTTCATGCCGTCCATGAGCGGCCCCTCGATCACATCGAGCGGCCGCGGATAGAGCTGCCGTGCCTCCTCGGTGTCGGCCTCGATGAAGTCGACGATCCCATGGATCAGCGCGTGCTGGAGCCGCTTCTGGACCGGCTGCTCACGCCACGCGAGGTCGAGCTCCTTCTTCTTGCCTTCACCCTGGACCGTGCTCGCGAACTGGATCAATCGCTCGGTCGCGTCCGGCCGGCGGTCGAAGAGCACGTCCTCGACGCGTTCGAGCAGGTCCTTCGGGATGTCCTCGTAGACCTCGAGCATGCCTGCATTGACGATGCCCATGTCCATGCCGGCGCGGATCGCGTGGTAGAGGAACGCCGAGTGCATCGCCTCGCGGACCGCGTTGTTGCCGCGGAAGCTGAACGACAGGTTGCTGACGCCGCCGGAGATCTTCGCGCCGGGGCAGGTCGCCTTGATGATCCGCGTGGCCTCGATGAACGAGACCGCGAACTGGTTGTGCTCTTCGATGCCGGTCGCGACCGCGAGGATGTTCGGATCGAAGATGATGTCGTTGGGATCGAACCCGACTTCCTTGGTCAGGATCCGGTAGGCGCGCTCACAGATCGAGACCTTGCGCTCGGTCGACTCGGCCTGCCCCGTCTCGTCGAAGGCCATGACGACGACACCCGCCCCGTAGTCCCGGATGCGCCGTGCCTTGTCGATGAAGTCGGCCTCGCCTTCCTTCAGGGAGATCGAGTTGACGATGCACTTGCCCTGGACGCACTTGAGGCCCGCCTCGAGGACCGACCACTTCGACGAGTCGATCATGATCGGAATCCGAGCGATCTCTGGCTCGGTCGCGATCAGGTTGAGGAACGTGGTCATCGCCTGCTCGGAGTCGAGCAGGCCCTCGTCCATGTTGACGTCGAGGATGTTCGCGCCGCTGCGCACCTGGTCCAGCGCCACCTCGACCGCGGACTGGTAGTCGTTGGCGAGGACGAGCTTCGCGAACTTGCGCGAGCCGGTGACGTTGGTCCGCTCACCGACCATCAGGAACGACGACTCGGGTCGGACCGTCAGGGTCTCGAGACCGCTGAACTCGGCCAGCGCCCCTTCCCGACTCGCAGGTTCCCGTGGCTCGAACTCCGCCGCGACCTGCGCGATCGCCCGGATGTGGTCGGGCGTCGTTCCACAGCAACCGCCGAGCACGTTGACGAACCCTGCGTCGAGGAACTCGCGGAGCAGATCGGCCGTCCTCGCCGGCGCCTCGTCGTACTCGCCGAACGCATTCGGCAGGCCAGCGTTGGGGTAGCAGCTCACATAGGTATCGGCGCGCTTCGAGAGCTCTTCCAGGTAGGGCCACATGTCGGCCGCACCGAGCGCGCAGTTGATGCCCACGGTCAGGGGCTCTGCGTGGCGGATCGAAGCCCAGAACGCGTCGATCGTCTGGCCGGACAGCGTCCGCCCACTCCGGTCGGTGATCGTCACCGAGACCATCAGAGGCACGTCCTCGCTGCGCGCGCGGCAGACCTCGCGGTGCGCGAGGATCGCAGCCTTGGCGTTCAGCGTGTCGAAGATCGTCTCGATGAGGATCGCGTCGACGCCCCCTTCGACGAGCGCATCGATCTGCTCGGCGTAGGCCTTCCGCAGTTCGTCGAACGTCACCGCGCGGAAGGAAGGGTCGTTGACGTCCGGCGAGATCGACAGCGTGCGGTTGGTCGGACCGACCGCGCCCGCCACGAACCGCGGGCGATCCGGCTCGGCCGCCGTGAACTCGTCCGCGACTTCACGCGCAATGCGCGCGGCCTCGATGTTGATCTCTCGAACCAGCGGCTCGAGGTCGTAGTCGGCCTGCGAGATCGTGGTCGCGTTGAACGTGTTGGTCTCGATGATGTCCGCGCCAGCCTCCAGGTAGGCGGCGTGGATGTCCCGCACGACGTCCGGTCGCGTCAGGACCAGGAGATCGTTGTCGCCCTTCAGCGGCTTCGGGTGCGCGGTGAATCGCTCGCCCCGGTAGTCCTCTTCTTCGAGGCTCCGGCGCTGGATCATCGTCCCCATCGCGCCGTCGACGATCAGCACGCGGCGGGACAGGAGTGCGCGGAGTTGGGCGCGCGCGGCGGTGCGCGCCTCGGGAGTTGGAGACAGATCAGTCATCCTCGGCCTGGATCTCGGGTCGGTGTGCAGCGGCGATGAACGTCGAAGGGAGATCGCGCGCCTCGGGGTCGGGCGCGTGGATCTGGAGGTCGATCTCGGAGAGGCCAGCGTCTTCGAGCCAGCCTCGGACGCGGGCCGGCGCAAAGCCTGGCCACAGCATCCCCAAGTCCTTGCGCATCCACTCGCGATCGCGCGGTCGGTCTTCGTCGTCCTGGACGAAGTCGACGATCACCACGCGTCCTCCGGGGCGCACCGAGCGCGCCATCTCGCGGACCGCTTCGGCGGGCGATGCGACGTAGTGGAGCACCATGTGCGCGAGCGCGGCGTCGACCTCTCCGTCGGCGAGGGGAAGAGCCGTCGCGTCACCCTTCCGGAACTCGACGTTGTCGACCTGTTCACTGCGCAGCTTGTTCTCGGCCGATCCGAGCATCCGTTCGGAGTGGTCGATCGCGATCACGTGGACACCAGCCCGCGCGAGCTCGGTCGCGAGGATGCCGGTGCCCGTGCCGATGTCGGCGACTCGCATGCCGCGCGGGATCAGCTTGCCGATCGCCCGGGCGCGCTGGACGTCGTCATGGAAGACCCGGCGGATCCGATCCCACTCGGGCCCCACAGCATCGAACCAGGCGCGGTTGCGGAGCGACCGCTCCTGCAGCAGCGTCTGCAGGCCCTGCCGGTCCTGGCACGCCTGCGGGTCATCGCCGAGCGCCTCACGCGTCAGCTCCCACGCCTTCGCCCAGGGACCTTCCCGCGGCGGCTCGAAGCGCGAGTGACTGAAGGTGCCCTCGCGGCGCTCGCGGAGCAGACCGGCCTCACGCAGGATCGCGAGGTGCCGGGAGACCGTGGACTGGGCGAGACCGAGCAGCCGCACGAGGTCTTGGACCGCGAGTTCCTCGACCTCGAGCAGCGCGAGGATCCGGACCCGCGTCGGGTCGTTGAGGGTCCGGAAGACCCGCTGCAAGGCGTCGACAGTCATCGAGGCCGCAGACTCTATCCAAATATCCGGATGCGTGGATGCAGTTTTCGACCGCGAACGCAGCCCCTTCTGGAAGCTCTGGCAGCGCTCGGTGCGGGCCGAAGGACGGGCACCAACTCCATAGCCCGGTTGCGCAACAACACAGCCCGGTAACGCAACAAGGCGGCCGCCCTCGGCTCCGTGCCGGGATCCCATCGAGAGGGGTCCAGGCCTGATCCGTGGGCGGCCGCCCTGTCACAGGTTCCCGTGTGGCCCTTCAGAGCCTGGGGAAAGCGTTGGAGACGAGGGGAGTCGAACCCCTGACCTCAGCATTGCGAACGCTGCGCTCTACCAACTGAGCTACGTCCCCGCAGCAAGCGGGGCGCGGAATCTAGCAGCCGTGGTCCGGAATGGAAGAGCCGCGGACGGGTTTTCCGGCACCTGCACCCAGGGGGCCGCACTGTCCCGGATCGGTCCTCCGCCAGCACAAGTCGGCCGAGAGCCTCTCCCGATGGAACCAGAGCCGAGCCGGCGGACCGCCGCGCGGGCACTGCGATGGACCAGATGACCTGGACAGAGGCGGCCGAGCGCCTCGGTGTCGGAGTGACGGAGCTCGTCACGTGGGCCCGGGAACGGGGTGCGGTCGCAGCGAGCGATCCCGATCCGGGACTCGACGCGGTTCCCGTCGAGGTGGCGGACGCGATCCGCGGCCTCGAGGACGCGAAGCGACAGCCCTCGACCGTGCGCGCTCCGGTGTTTGCCGTCACCTCGGGCAAGGGCGGGGTCGGCAAGACATCGGTCTCCGTGAACCTGGCCACTGCGCTCGCCGCGCGCGGGCGGCGCACGATCCTGATCGACGTCGACCTCGGACTCGCGGACGTCCACATCCTCGCCGGCACGCCGCCGAGGCGGACGCTGACCGAGTTCCTCGCGGGCACCGCCGACCTGGTCGACGTGATCGGTGACGGCCCGCGTGGCTTGAAGATCATCGCGGGCGGCAGCGGCGTGAAGGAACTCGCGGACCTCGATGCGAAGGGACGCGCGCGCATCCTCGACGCAATCGAACGGCTGCGCCCCCACTGCGACGCGATCCTGCTCGACACCGGAGCCGGGATCTCCAGCAACGTCACGGACTTCCTCGCGGTTGCCGACCACACGCTCTGCGTGACCACGAGCGGCTTCGCGGCGATCGCCGACGCGTACGGCGTGGTCAAGGTCCTGGCCCAGAGCGATGCACCGCGTTCGGTGCACATGATCGTGAACCGCGTCCGGTCTCCGGAGGAGGCCGAGCAGGTGTTCCGGAAGCTCCAAGGCTGCTGCCAGAGATTCCTTGGCTTCGAGCTCAACTGGCTCGGATTCCTTCCGGAGGATCAGAACGTGGAGGGTGCGGTGCTCAAGCGCCTGCCCTTCTGCGAAGCGTTCCCGACGAGCGTCGCGGCGCGCTACCTGCAGAAGCTCGCAACGAGCCTCGAAGGGTATCTGGCCCCCAAGCCGACTCCGCTCGGTTGAGGACCGGGTTCGCCAACAAACTCAGGGGAATCCTGCCGCGGACAGCGCGGCATGCAGGGAAAGGGAACTGGAGATGAGCAACATCGATTCGACCCACGAAGACCAGCGTGACAGCCACGACGAGAAGAACGCCAACGGCTTCGGCCGTCAGGCGAACAAGGGCATCC
Organism: Planctomycetota bacterium; assembly: GCA_041164325.1. Lineage (GTDB taxonomy): Bacteria > Planctomycetota > UBA1135 > UBA1135 > UBA2386 > JAQCBR01. Next base: position 7,505 of record JBEAPQ010000459.1, read on the forward strand.
TCGCGGACGCCGTGGCCCGTGAGCTGAACGTCCCGCGGCGCACCGCCGCCCGCGTCCTCGACGCGGTCCTGGATTCGGTCCGTGACCTCCTCGCCTCGAATGGCCGCGTCGCGGTCAAGGGCTTCGGGACCTTCGAGCGCAAGATCCGCAAGGGCCGCGCCTACAAGCACCCGGTCAGCGGCGAGAGCATCGAAGTCGCGGACAAGGAAACGATCCTGTTCAAGCCGAGCGACCAGCTGATCCTCGACAGCCGCCCGGACGCTGCGCCCGCGCGCCGCAAGCCGCTGAGCCGCACCGAAGACGTCCTGTTCAAGGGCTGATCGAGAGCGGTCCGCCGTCCGCCCGGCGGCACCCGGACCGGGCGGACCTCGCCTGTGGCCGCACCCGGACCCGGCGGTATGGTGGCCGCCGTGAAGACCGAGTCGGACACGCGCTTCGTCGCTGCCTGCGTCCAGTTCGACGTGGCGCGCGGCGAACCGCACGCGAACCTCGCCCGGGCTGAGCGCGGCCTCCGCCGCGCCGCCGAAGGGGGCGCGACGTTCTGCGTGCTCCCGGAGATGTGGACCACGTCCTTCGTCGCCGAGTGGACGCCCGGCCTCGCCGAAGCCTCGCGGGACGCGGAGGCGCACGTCCGTGCGCTCTCGCGCGAACTCGGCATCCTCGTCGTCGGCTCCGCACCGCACGTCGAGGACGGCAAGGTCTTCAACCGTGCCGAGGTCATCGACTGCGGGGAGGTGCTCGGTGAGTACCGGAAGATCCACCTGTTCTCGCCGAACGCGGAGCACCGGATCCACGAAGCCGGCCATGATCCCCTGATCCTGGACACGCGCTTCGGCCGGGTCGGCGTCGTCATCTGCTACGACATCCGGTTCCCCGAGCTGATCCGCTACTACTTCTACGAGGGCGTCGAGATCCTCGCCGTGCCGGCGCAGTGGCCGGAGGCCCGCGCCGCCCACTGGCGGTCGCTCCTGACGGCCCGTGCGATCGAGAACGAGATCTACGTGATCGGCACGAATCGGACGGGCACCGAGCCGTCGATGAAGAGTGAAGACTCCCTGGTCTTCCCGGGCGACAGCCGGATCGTGGACCCGATGGGAAGCCTGCTCGCGTCGGGCTCGGGTGAGGAAGAACCCATCCTCGCGGAGGTCGAACCGCGGAAGGTCCGCGCGATGCGCCGCATCCTCCCGGTCGCGAAGGACCGCCGACCGGAGGTCTACGCGCGCATCTGGAAGCGAGCCTGGTGAACGGGGCGGTCGCGCGTCGGCGCGACCCGCGTCCCATCGTGCGCTGCGGCACGTGCACTCCAGGTCGCCGGAGCCTGCCCGTCACCGAGGGCTCCCGTCGCTGGGGGGAACCGAGAACCCGGAGCCTCAGTCGAAGATCTTGAGCCGCTCCATCGGAGCCGGCTTCTGCAGGCGTTCGATCGCCGCCTTCTGCAGCTGCCGCACGCGCTCGGCGGTCACGCCGAGGTCCTGCGCGATGTCGGCGAGAGTCTCGGGCTCGCCCCCGCCGAGGCCGAAGCGACGCTTCAGGATCATGCGCTCACGGTCCGGCAGCTCGGCGAGTGCCGCACCGAGCTCGAACTCGAGGTCGCCTTCCTTGACCGACTCGTGGACGGGGACCGCTTCGTCGTCCGCCAGGAGCTGCCCGAGCGTGGCCCCGTCCTCGTCGCGCGACGACATCTGGGCATCCAGACTGACCGCGAACCGACGGACGGCGAGGATCTCCTCGACGCGCTCGGCCGGCATGTCCAGCTCCTCGCCGATCCACGCGGTCGGCGGCAGGTAGCCGAGGTCGCTGGCCTTCGACTCCTGCACCTGCCGGATCTTGCGGTAGGCCTTCTGGACCCAGATCGGCACGCGGACCGTCCGGGAGGCGTTGTAGAGCGTTTTGAGGATCGCCTGCTGGATCCAGTAGATCGCGTAGGTTTTGAATCGGACCTCACGCCGCCAGTCGAAGCCCTCGATCGCCTGGAACAGCGACGCGTTGCTCTCCTGGATCAGGTCCGCCTCGTCGACCCCGAGGTCGCGGTAGCGCCGGACCGGAGGGAGCACCAGGTAGAGCGCGCCCTCGACGTAGAGGTTGCGGACCTGCTCCAACTCGTCGGCGCAGCGGGCGAGGTGGGCGCGCGCGGCGGGGGTGCTCCGCTTGGCGGGCGGGGGGAGATCGGCGACCGCGCGCAGCACGAGCGCATCGACGTCGGCCGGTCGGTAGCCCGCGGCCTGCAGCGCGTCGCGGACCCGGGCCTTCGCGAACTCGTAGCGGCGCGCCATCCGGAACTCCTCGGCCCGGTCGAGCCGAGGCAAGTTCCGCACCTGGGCCTCGAACAGCCGCGGCCACGTCACCTGGCTGGACGAGCAGGACTCGAGAACCTGGGACGCCGGCACCTCGAGCGACCACCCCTTCGCGCGGAAGTCACGGACGACGCGCTTGAGGTTGCGCTCGTATTGGCTGAGCGGGACGTCGAGCAGAGCGTCGAGGTCCGCGAATGCGACGCGGGCGCCCTTGGCCGGGCGGGGGCTGCGATGGCTGCGGGCGGTCATCGGGGGGCGCTCTATACGTCGGCCGAACGCCCCTGGATCCACCGACCTCCAGGCTCGGGCAAAAAAACTGCCCCGATTTCGGGCTGTATATCCCAACCCACGGAAAAACAGTGGGTTGAGGAAAAGCCTCGGCTGCGTCCACCCTGCTCTGCGACCGCGTCGACCGCTCCGTGGCAAGGGGTGGCTGCCACTTCGTGGCCCGAGACC
>JBEAPQ010000460.1:0-3411 GCA_041164325.1 Planctomycetota bacterium
CCAGGAACGGCACGCGGTGCCCGGCTTCGTGGATGTCCGCCTTCATGCCGCGGCGTCCGTTGTGCGCATCGTGTCGGTAGTGGGCGACGTCTTCCGGGCGCCAGTGGGACCCGTTGTCGGACGTCGCGACGACCATGGTCTCGGAGGCCAGGCCGACCGCGTCGAGAGCGTCGAGGATCGCTCCGACCGTCGCGTCCACCTGGGCCACGAAGTCGCCGTACGGTCCGGCCTGGGCCTTGCCCTCGAACTCGTCGGTCGGGACCCACGGCGTGTGCGGCGCCGATAGCGGCACGTAGAGGAAGAACGGACGGTCCTGTCCCCTCCTGGCCATGAGGAACTCCACGGCATCGCGTCCCGTCTCGGGCAGGACCTGGTCGAAGACGAAGCCCGGGCTGATGCGGCCCTGGCGCCAGAAACCCTCGCCGCCGTCCCAGCGGCGCTTGCTGCCGGGCGTCTCGAGCGTCAGCGGCTGTTCGATCGCACCGTTCGTCACCCAGCAGTAGGGGGCGAAGTCGAGCGACGCAGGGATGATCCGAGAGGTCGTGAAACCCTGCGTGTGGGGACCCGTGTCGAAGCGCTCGACGTCGTAGTCGGCGCGCTGCCCGGGCTGGTTGGGATCGAAGGCCCCGAGTCCGAGATGCCACTTGCCGAAGCACGCGGTGTCGTAGCCCCGGGCGGCGAGCACCGACGCGAGCGTCGCGCGGTCGGGCTCGATCAGCGCGCGGCCGTAGCCGTCGAGCACGCCGCGCTTCAGTCGGCTGCGCCACGCGTAGCGTCCGGTGAGGGTGGCGTAGCGGGTCGGCGTGCAGACGGAAGACGGCGAGTGCGCGTCGTCGAAGCGCATGCCCTCCGCAGCGAGCCGGTCGAAGTGCGGCGTCGGGATCTTCGACGCCGCGTTGTACGCGTGCAGGTCGCCCGCGCCGAGGTCGTCGGCGAGGATCACGACGAGGTTGCGGGGAGCCTTCGGGGGGTCGACCTTCGGCTTGGCAGGCTCGCGGCCCGGTGCGCGGACCCCAGAGCCCTCCCGCTTCTGGAAGCCGTCACCGAGCTCGGCGCGCGCCCGTTCGGCGAGTGCCTGCAGCCGCGCGACGACGGCGGGGTGCTTCTCCGCGACGTTCTGCGCCTCGCCGATGTCCTCGCCGAGGTGGTAGAGCTCGAGGCCCGTGCGGACTCCGTAGTCGTACTTGCCCGGGATCCCGTCCTGGCCGGGCTCACGGCCCGACATCGACCGATAGCCGTGCGGGAAGTGGAGCTTCCACGGGCCCGACCGCATCGCCTCGAGGTTGCCCTGCCCGTAGTAGAAGAACAGGGCTTCGTGCGGCGACCGGGCTCCGGGCTCGCACGTCACGAGTGGCCAGATGTCGAGGCCGTCGATCGGATGGTCGGGCAGTTCGGCGCCGAGGAGGCCTGCAACCGTCGGCAGGACGTCGATCGTCATCGCGGGCTCGGATTGGACCTTGCCCGCCGGGATCCGCCCGGGGAAGCGCCAGATGCACGGCACGCGGATGCCACCCTCGAACGTCGTGCCCTTGCCCTCGCGCAGCGGACCGGCCGAGCCGCTGTGGTTTCCGTAGCTGAGCCACGGCCCGTTGTCCGACGCGTAGATGACGAGCGTGTTGTCGGCGATGTCGTGCCGGTCGAGTGCTGCCAGGATCGATCCGACCGACGCGTCGATCTCTTCGATGACGTCGCCGTACAGCCCTCGCTCCGTCCGGCCCCGGAACGCGTCCGAAGCGTGCAGCGGCACGTGTGGCATCGGGTGTGCGACGTAGAGGAAGAACGGCGCGTCGTCCTGTGCGCAAGAATCGATGAACCCGACCGCGCGCCGCGTGAAGTCGCCCGTGAACCGGTTCTGGTCGGTGTTCAGACCGACGACTTCTTCTCCTTCGAGCGTCGGCAGATCGCCCCAGGCTTCCGGGTTCTCCGGATGGTGGGGCCACATGTCGTTCGAGTAGGGGATGCCGTAGAACTCGTCGAAGCCGTGGCGGGTCGGCAGGAAGCGAGGACGGTGTCCGAGGTGCCACTTGCCGAAGGCGGCCGTCCGGTGGCCCTTCTGCTTGCAGAGCTCGGCGAGCGTCAGCTCGTCTTCGTTGATCCCGTGGCGGACCCCGGGGCCGAGCGCGCCGTGGATGCCGATGCGATTCGCGTAGCAGCCGGTGAGCAGCGAGGCGCGGGACGCGGAGCAGACGGGCTGCGACACGTAGAAGTCCGAGAAGCGCACCCCTTCACCGGCGAGCCGGTCGAGGTTCGGGGTCGTGAATCCGTCGGCGCCCTGGGTGCCGATGTCAGCCCAGCCCTGGTCATCGGTGTAGATGACGACGACGTTCGGCGGTCGGGAGTCGGGCTGCCCCTGGGCCAGCGCCCGGGAGTTCGTGACGAGGGTGAGGGCGAGGGAGACGAGCAGGGCGAGCGGCCGCATCGCTCCATGATGGGGCTGGGCGATGGCTGGATCGAGCCCGAGGCGATCAGCTGGTGCGAACCAGGGTGCCGATGCAGATCCCAGCCGCATCGAAGTGGACTTCCAGCATCAGGGGATCGATCGGCATCAGGCAGTCCGGGTCCGCTCCGAGGTAGAACGTCATCTGCTCGGGCGATGACGACTCGGGCTCGCCGAGGCGAGCGAGCACGGCTTCCCGGGCGAGCCCGGGCAGCACGCGGTGCGTCAGGTCTCGGAGCATCCGGACCCGGGAGCGGTCGTCGTGCTCGAGCTGCCATGCGACCGGGTCGAAGGCGAGCCCGCGGGCGCCGCGGGGGAGACCGTTCCGGATCGTGCGTTCGGCCGCGATCGATCCGCCCAGGACGAGTGCCGTCAGCAACACGATCCGGGAGGGTCGCGGTGTCGCGCCGCGTGCGATCCGCACAGCGCCGGCCAGCGTCGCGAGCCACGCGCTGATCGTCGCCGTGTAGAGAGCCAGGTAGCCGAGTGTCCAGGTCAGGACGTCCGAGTGCTCGGACCACCACGGGTCGTAGGCCGAGTAGACCATGGTCCCGGCGAGCACCGCCGATGCGCCGAGCGCTGCGCGCGGGCGTGCGGCGACGAACCACGCGCCGGCAAGCACGCCGGGGGCCGCGATCAGCAGGAGCACCGCCAGCTTGGGCAGCTCGCTGGCGTAGGGCGCATCGACGAGGGCAGGCATCCTTGCAGAGACTCGCGCGAGGAGGATATCGACGCTCGGCGCCGGCGAACAGACGGCGGGGCGCCTGTCTCCGGCCCTTGCCGTGGTCCGCGGGCCTGCCCACGATCTGGGCGTGCGAGCCTTCCCGCGAGCCGCTGCGCGTGTGATCGGTGCCCTGGTCACGGCGACGATGGCCCTGTCCGCGCAGTCTGCGGCGACAGAATCCGACCCTCGCGCCGAGGTGCGCTCGCAGCTGCGCCGCTACTGCACGCGCTGCCACCGCGGCGAGGACCCG
>JBEAPQ010000461.1:0-12050 GCA_041164325.1 Planctomycetota bacterium
AGCCGAGAGCCTCGGGCCGGATGCCGTCGAGAGCGCTCCGACGGCCGCGAGACCGTGGACCGGGGCTCCGCGGACTCGGCCGGGTCCGCTCAGTAGCGGCTCGCGCCGATCCGGAGCTCCGCGCCGACGAAGAACTGGTGCTCGCCGTAGACGTCCTCTTCGTAGGAGCTCGACGGGCGGTTCGCGTTCGAGAGGTAGGAGTATTCGCCGAGGACCGACATCGCGTCGCCGAGGTCGAAGCGAAAGCGCCCGCCCGCACCGATCCAGAAGTCGTCGGATGCCGCTTCGCCGGAAGCACTCGGCGTCTTCGTGTACTGGAGCTGGGCGAACGGGGTCAGGAAGAGACCCGAACCGAGCTCGAGGCGGTAGCCCAGGCGCGCGTCGGCCCAGGTCTCGCCGATCGGCTTCTGGGCGTCGTAGATGTGCACGCGGTCGGCGCGATCGTTCATCTCGCCGTCCAGCCGGAACTCCCACACGCTGGCGCTGTCGGTCGGGAAGTACCACTCCAGGCGGAGCGCACCGCGCCAGATCGTGCTGGGCAGCGAGGAGCTCCAGCGCACGGTGCCGAAGTCGCCTTCCGCGTCGTTCTGCTCGTAGTCGACGCGGATCGACGCCTGGAAGCCAGCCTTCGGCAGCCCGTAGAGATTGTCGAGCTGGAGCGTCGACTGCTCGAAGTAGATCCGGCCTCCGTAGGTGTTGTAGTCCTCCGGGATCGTGTAGCCGATGTCGGTCGCGTCGGTCCGCGCGAACTGGTACTGCCGGTAGAAGGGCCCCACCTCGAGGACCACGCCCTCGCCGAGAACGGAGGTGAATCCGAGGTAGGCACCTTCGTCGCGCCCCTCGTACCGACCGGTCGCGACCCAGTCGTCCCCGTCGTAGTAGCCCTCCCGGTAGAACGGGAAGTAGCGCGCGCTGAGCTCGAGCCGGCCACCACTCGTGCCGTCCTGGCCCATGTTGTCCTGCTGCATCGACAGCACAGCACCATCCCGGCCGGCGTAGGCCTCGAGGCCGAACTCGTAGGCCGTGACGCGTTCGGCCCGGAAGTAGGCGAACCCGTCGGCGAACATGCTGTCTTCGCGACCGACCGTCTGGTCTTCCTCGTCCGCCATCACACCGCCGAGTCCACCGCGGACGATCAGGCCGGACACGTAGGGCCGCGGTCGGTTGCGGGTGATCTGCAGTTCCCGGTAGCTCGGGCCCTCGAGGTCGCGATAGCCCTGGGCCGACGCCTCCGCGGCGAGGGCCAAGGCTGCCGAAATCGCCATCCACGTGCGCGCTTGCATGGCGCGGACGATACCGCGCCCGGCCAGACGCCCGGCAGGGGCTCCCGCAGAACTTCGCGCGCCGCGATCAGGCGGCCGCGTAGGACGACAGCAAGCGATCGACCTCCCGCTCGGGATCGAACCGGCGCTTGAAGTCCTCACGCATCCGGACACCGAGCGCACCCGCCGCCGAGCGGTTCTTGCACAGCGCGAGGACGCAGCGCGCGAGCCCCTCGCCGTCCTCGAAGATCAGCCCGGTCTCGCGGTGGCGGACGAGCTCCTGGTTGCCGGCCGCGCTGCTCGCGACGACCGGCCGGCCGAGCAGACCCGCCTCGAGGATCGAGAGACTCATCGCCTCTTCCTCGGACGTGTTGAGCACGACGTCCGCGTTCATGTAGGTCGCGCCCATCCGCTCCCGCGACAGCGACGGCAGGATGCGGATGCGCGGCTCGTCCGCGGCCATCGCGCGGAGCTCGGCCGCGTACTCCGGGTCCTGCTCGGGACCGACGAGCACGAGTTCGGCGTCGACGCCGTGCCGGCGCAGGATGTCGACGACCGGGATCGCGCGGGCCTGGCCCTTGATCGGGCGGAGTCCGCCAGGAAGAAGGAGCAGCAGTCGACTGCGCGGAATGCCGAGCGAGCGCCGCAGATCGGTCCCGCCGGTCGGCAGGGGAAGACTGGCACGGGGCACGACGTCGATCTGCCCGACCGTGTCCGGCACGAGCTCCTCGACGAGCCGGGCGATCGGCGCGGACGGCACGAGGACGCGGTGCGCCTGACGGAGCACCTCGCAGACGTGGGGGCCGTGCACCGGGTGCTTGATGTCCGTGAAGATGTCGTCGCCGCGGACCGAAACGACCCACGGGATCTGCAGTCCGAGCAGCTGCATCCCGGTCCGCCACGCATCGTGCGCGTGGACGAGGTCGGGTCGGAACCGCGCGAGAGTGCCTTCGAGCGACTGCTTGAGGTCGCCGTCATCGCGGTCCCCGAACAGCTCACAGAGATGGCCGCGGCGCTGCAGACCCTCGCGGTAGCGCTGGACCGTCGCGTTGGGGCCGCGGTGGAGTTCCACCGGCCCCGGGGTCAAGAGCAGGATCTTCACACCTCCGTATCGGCTCCGCGGGCCGTCCGGATGAACCGGATCAGCCGGCGGCGTCGAGCGCAGCGCGGAGCGCGGCCACCCGCGCCTCGTCCACCGGTGCGAGCACACGACCACCCTTCTTGAGTGCGGTGCCGACGATCAGTCCGTCGCAGATCTGCCACAGGGCTGGGCCGGTCTCGGGATCGACACCCGACCCGATCCAGACCGGGAACGACCCCACGGCCTCCCGAACCGTCCGGACGAGGTCCAGGTCACAGGCCTCGCCGGTGCGCGCGCCGGTCAGGATCAGCCCGCCCGCGCCCGACCGCTCGGCGAGGTCGCGCGCCGCGGTCCGCGGGTCGACCGGGGCCAGCGGCTCCGCGTGCTTGACCAGCAGGTCGGCGAGGATCATCGGGCGGCACGGGGCGAGCTGCTTCCGGTAGGCGGCGAGCCGTGCGCCCTCCCCGTCGAGGATGCCCTGGTCGGTCACCATCGCGCCATTCAGCACGTTGACGCGGACGAAGGCCGCGCCGGCGACCGCTGCCGCTCCCAGCGCGGCCATCCCGTCGTTCCGCAGGCAGTTGACGCCGACCGGCACGCCGGTCGCCCTCCGGATCTCGCGCGCAGCGACCGCGAGGGCTGCCGGCACGTCGGGCGGGACCGGGTCATCCCGCGTCCCCTTGTGGAACGGCGCATCCCCGAAGTTCTCGACCATGATCGCATCGACGCCGCCCCGCGCGAGGGCTGCGGCATCGGCGAGCGCCGCCTCGAGGACCGCCTCGAACGGGCGATCGGCGGCCGAGGCCGACGGGCAGGCGCCGAGGTGGACGACGCCCATGAAGGTTCGCTGCATCCGCGCATGATCGTCGGCGTGGTCGGGGCAGGGAAGCGCAGGTTGTCCCCGCCGACGGGCCTCGGGCATGATCCCGAACCCGCCGGCACGCACCTGGGCCGGTGACGACACCCCGATGATCACCAAGACCTGCCTCGGCCTCGCGGCCGGTGTGGTCCTCGCGCTGCCCTGCGTCGGGCAGGACGGGCGCGAGGTCTTCCTGCGCAACTGCGCGACGTGCCACGGCCAGGGCGGCCAGGGCGACGGCCCGACGCCGGTCGTCCCCCGCCCGCGCGACCTGACGTCCGGCAAGTTCTCGTTCGGCACGACGCCCGAGGCCGTCGAGAAGACGATCCGCGGCGGCATCGCGCCCGCCATGCCGGCGTTCGGCGACGTCCTCGGCGACGACGAGGTCCAGGCACTCGTCGCCTACGTGCGCTCGCTGATGCCGCAGACGCTCGAGGCTTCGCCCGACGAGAGCCGTGTGCGGCTCGGTCGGCTGCCTCGGCTCGTGCGCGGCCAGCTCCCGCCGCGACCCGGATCGTCGGACGCCCTGCCGCGTGGCCTGGTCATCGGGCTCCCCCACGGCTTCAGCCTCGAGTACCGGACCGACGACCTTCGACTCCTCCGCACGTTCACCTGCCCACCCGGCGAAGCCTTCGTCGACCGCGCCGACTGGCGCGGCCGCGGCGGGCAGCCGCTCGCGCTGCTCGGTGAGCCGCTCGACCCTCACGATCGCGGCATGTTCGAAGGCAGCGCGCGGCTCGCGGGCCTCGACGTCGACCTGCGCCTCCGCCTGCGCGCGTCGGCGATCGAGGGAGACACGGTCCACCTGTCGGCAGACCTGATGGACGGGACCCTGCGCCTGGGCCGTTGGGAGGAGCAGGTCCGGAGCCTCGAGCTCGACGGAGGACGTGCGATCCACCGTCGGATCGAGATCCACGACGTCGATACGACCCGGAGCCTCCGGATCGCCACGGCAGGGCTCCGCCTCCTCAACGTCACGCGCCGCGAGCGCGCGACGCTGCGCGGCCTCGAACTGTTCCTGGCAGGAAGCCCAGACGGCGACGCGCTGGTCGAGGTCCTCGCCGTGCGCGGTCCACGCAGCATGAAGACCTCCCTGCGCGAAGGTGCCGGCATCGCGCTCGTGCCGGTCGGCGATCGTCCCTTCACCCGCCTCGACGTGATCCGAGCCCGCGTGCCGATGTTCGACCCCGACCGCCTCGACCCCCTCGCGGAGGGCTTCGACCGATGAAGACCGCCATGCGCTGGCTGACCGCAGCCTGCACCACGCTGCTCCCGCTCTCCGCCCTCCACGCACAGGAGGCCGACGCGACGCCCGCCGAGGACCGCTACTACGCGATCGACTCCCTGCCCGTGCCCGACGGCCTCGTCCTCGAGGTCGGCGGTCTCGCATTCCTGTCCGACGGCCGCATGGTCGTGTCGACGCGTCGCGGGCAGGTTTGGATCGTCGACGGAGACCTGTCCGGCGACCTTGCGGCGACCCGCACCCAGCTGTTCGCCGACGGCCTGTTCGAAGGGCTCGGCCTCGCCGTCCTCGACGGGGACCGGATCTTCGTGCTGCAGCGGCACGAGCTGTCCGAGCTCCTCGACGACGACGGGGACGGCCGCTGCGACCGTGTGCGCACCGTCGCCGACGGCTTCGGCATGACCGGCAACTACCACGAGTTCGCGTTCGGACTCCCGGTGGACCGTGACGGCAACTTCTACGTGTCGCTGAACCTCGGGTTCTTCAACCCCTACTGGTATCTCGGCCGCTCCAACGCGCCCTACCGCGGCTGGGTGTTGCGGATCTCCCCCGACGGCGAGGTCACGCCATGGGCGTCTGGCTTCCGCTCGCCCAACGGGATCAACCTGTCGCCGGACGGCGACCTCTTCGTCACCGACAACCAGGGCGACTGGCTGCCGGCCTGCCCGGTCCACGTCGTCGAGCAGGGCAAGCACTACGGCCACCCGGCAAGCCTCGACTGGCGTCCGGACTTCCGCGCGGCGGACCGCACCGCGGAGTGGTACGAACCGACGACGGATGTCGCGCGCGAACCCGCCGCGGTCTGGCTCCCCTACGACCTGTCACGCTCGACCGGCAACCTCGCCTGGGACCAGACTGGCGGGCGTTTTGGACCGTTCACGGGCCAGGTCTTCGGCGCGGAGCTGACCAACGGACTCGTCCTGCGCATGTCGCTGGAGAAGGTCCGCGGCCGCTACCAGGGCGCGGCGTTCGCGTTCCGCCCCGCGGTCGGAGCGGCCAACCGCCTCGCGTTCGCGCCCGACGGATCGCTGTGGTGCGGCCTGACGAGCCGCGGCTGGGGCGGTTCGGGCGCGGCCCACGGACTCGTCCGCGTCCGACACACGGGCGAGACGCCGATGGAGATCGAGACCGCGCACGTCCGGCAGGACGGCTTCGAGGTCCGCTTCACGAGGCCTCTCGCCGAAGGCACGACGCTGCGGCCGGACCAGGTCACCGCAACCCAGTACCGCTACCGCTTCTGGTGGAAGTACGGTTCGCCCGAGGACGACGTCCGCACGCTGACCGTCCGCGACGTGCAGGTGGCGGACGATCGGCGCAGCGCGCGTCTCGTGCTCGACGATCTGCGTCCGGGCTTCGTGACCCGCGTCGTCTTCGACGGCGTCCTCGGCACGGACGGCCATCCGCTGCTGCACCCGCGATTCGACTACACGCTGGCCCAGCTTCCGGAGGGCCCGGCCGCCGAGGGCCAGGTCAGCACGATCGTCGAAGCCCCGAAGACCCGCGAGCAGCTCGCCGCACGGGCCGTCTACCTGTCGGACCTGTGGAACACGATGCAGACGTGGCGCGGCCAGGGCTGGGTCCTCGGCAGTGACCCGGCGCTCGATCCTGCGGACCCGGGTCGGCTGACGTTCGGGGACACCCGGCACTACCTCGTCTGCCCCGACGGCGCGGCGGACCCGATCCTGTCGATCCCGACCTTCGGCCCCTGCACGATCCGCGGCGAGTTGTTCGCCGCGCGCGAGGCCCACCTGGAGATGGTCCTGCCGAGTGGCGACCGGTTGCCGCTCTCCGTCACGGAGGCGGAGGCTGGCTCGTGGCAGCCGCTGACGGTGGTCTACGAGGCCCCCACCGCGGGCCGTCGAGCACGCCTCGTCTCCGCGCAGTTCGGCAGCCGGGACCTGTTTCCGGGCCCCATCGATCTGCCGGGTCAGGTGAGCCGCGGGCCGATCGGCTGGATCGACGCGCGCGGCCGGCAGGTCGCGTTCAAGAACGTGGCGGTCACGCTCGACGACTTGGCGATCCGCGATGACGGCAGCCTCGCGGACGGCACGACATGGCGTCTCGGTGTCGGCGACTGGAAGGTCCGCAACGGCACGCTCGCCGCGAACGACGCGCTCAGTTCGGCCGTGCGCGCGGTGCCTGGGGATGGTGCGTTCGCCTTCGAGACCGACGTCCTCCTCGCGCCCAAGCAGCGGGCCGAGATCCGCGTGCTGTGCTCGGACATCGGCATCGGCGGCCACGCGGTCCACCTGAACCGCTCGGGGGCCACGAACCAGAAGACCGGCAGCGTCGGGCGTGCCGACGGACTGCGCCACAGCCTCGTCGCCTACGACGACACGTGGTTCCGCGTCCGCGTCGAGGTCACGCCGAACGCTTCGGGAGATCGGATCCGCGTGCTCGTCAACGGAGTCGAGACCGCCGACGTCACGTCTCCGCGGACCGGGACGATCGGCCGCCACGTCGCGCTGTCGCGCACCGTCCGCGAGGGACACACCGAGTTCCGCAACGTCTGGGTCGAGACTTCCGAACGGTGAGCGCGCGGTCCGCCACGACCCGGCGCGCCGTCCTCGTCGCGTGGGTCCTGCTCGCCGCTTTCCTCGTGCTGCGCACCGCGGGGCGGGAGCGAGGCGTGATCACCGACCACGTCGAGTTCGGCCGGCGCCTCCTCGCGGGCCTGCCGCTCTACGCGCCCTATCTCGACGACCACCCGCTGCACCCGGTCTACCCACCTTCGTTCGGGCTGCTGACCGGGCCGTTCTCGTGGCTTCCGGTCCGCGGTGCGCGCATCGCCTGGGGACTGCTCCAGGTCGCTGCGTTGTGGGGCGTCGGGGCCTTCCTGTCGTCGATGCTGCGGAGGACGCGCCCCGCACTCGTGGCGAGCCGCCCGCTGATCACCCACACCGCGTGCGCGCTGATGATGGTGCTCGGCGCACGCTACGTCCTCCGCGATACGCACGGCGGCGGGGGCAACACGATCAACCTCGCGTTCGCGGTGGCCGCGTTCGCTGCCGCCGAGCGCGGCCGCCCTACGCTGGCCGCGGCGGCCCTGGGGTTCTCGCTCGCCACCAAGCCGACGACGGCCTTCCTGCTGCCGGTCCTGTTCTGCATGGGGCATCGGCGCGCGGCGCTGGGTGCAGGTGTCGCAGCTGGCGTGTTCGCGATCGCCTCCCTGCTGGTCCAGGGCGTGGACCAGGGTCTGGCCGACTGGACGCGCTGGTGCGAGGGAGCGCTCGCCTACGCCGGGCAGACCGACCTGTTCGCCCCGCCGCACCTGGAGCTCCCTCCGTTCACGTGGATGAACCAGAGCCTCCGCTGCATGGTCGCCCGGTACCTCGGGACCACGCCCGAAGAACAGGCCGCACTCGTGCCGGGCTTCGTGCAGGGACTCGGCCTCGCGCATGCGACCACAGCCCAGGTCGCCCGGCTGCTCGGACTGACGCTGGCCGGCGCGACGCTCTGGTGGGCACGACGACTCCGCGCGACCGAGGCCGGGCGACTGCGCGCGCTGACCCTTGGACTGACCGCCGGCGCGCTGCTGTCCCCGATCTCCTGGAAGGCGCACCACACGGCGCTGCTCCCCGCCTTCCATGCGCTGGGCCTGGCCGCCTGGACAGGCGCCCGCTCCGCACGGGCCCTGGCGATCGGCTACTTCGTGCTCTGCGTCGCCGGAGGTGGCGACCTCGTCGGCAGCGCCGTCAAGGAGTGGCAGCAGAGCCTCTACCTGGCGACGTTCGGGGCCCTGGCGATCTGGTTCTGGCTCGCGCGGGACGGCGCCGAGAGCCGGGAGGGTGCGGCCTCTTCTGCGGCCTGAGCCGATCCGCTACCCTCCCTCCCCCTCCAAGTCCCCGAAAGCCCCCCGAGAAGACCAGTCCATGGGCCTGTCCTGCGGCATCGTCGGCCTGCCGAACGTCGGCAAGAGCACCCTCTTCAACGCCGTGACCCTGACCGAGTCGGGGGAGCGCGCGAACTTCATGTTCAGCACGACCGAGCCGATCCGCGGCACGGTCGACGTGCCGGACGAACGCCTCGGCAAGATCTCGGAGGTCATCGCGACCAAGCGGATCATCCCGGCCCAGATGACGGTCGTGGACATCCCTGGCCTCGTGTCGGGTTCGTCGCAGGGCGAAGGCATGGGCATCGGCTTCCTCGGCGCGATCAAGGAGAGCGACGTGCTGCTCCACGTCGTCCGATGCTTCGAGAACGGGGACGTCCAGCACGTGTCCGGCGCCGTCGACCCGGCCGCCGACGCGGAGATCGTCGAGCTCGAGCTCGCGCAGGCCGACCTGCAGACCCTCGAACGCAACATCGAGCGCGTCGGCAAGCGGGCGCGCGTCGGCGACAAGGAACTCGCCAAGCACCTCGAGCTGTTCCAGCGCTGCAAGGCCCACCTCGACGGCGGCGACCCGCTCCGCATGCTCGAGATCACGCCGCAGGAACGCGCGGTCCTCTACCCGCTGTTCCTGATGACGCTCAAGCCGGTCCTGTTCGTCGCCAACGTCGGTGACTCGGACCTCGACGGCACCTCCGACAAGGTCGAGGAACTGCGCGCGTACGCCGCACGCACCGGCGCGCAGGTCATGCACCTCTGCGCCGACATCGAGGCCGAACTGGTCCGGATGGACGACGAGGAGCGCGCCGTCTTCATGGAAGACCTCGGCCTCGGGGACTCGGGCCTCGTCCGCCTGATCCACGCCGGCTTCGAGCTCCTGGGCCTGCAGACCTACTTCACCGCAGGTGAGATGGAAGTCCGCGCCTGGGTCATCCACAAGGGCGACACCGCCCCGATCGGCGCCGGCGCGATCCACACCGACTTCACGAAGAAGTTCATCCGCGCCCAGGTCTACAGGTTCGAAGACCTGATGGAGCACCGGTCCGAGAACGCGATCAAGCTCGCCGGCAAGCTCCGCAACGAGGGCAAGGAGTACGTGCTCCAGGACGGCGACGTCTGCCACTTCCTGATCGGCAACTGACCGTCACCGCGGCGCGCGCTCCAGCACCAGGATGCCGCGGAGGAATGCGGCGCGCTGCTCGATCTCCGGGAGCACGTAGCGCGTGAAGTCGGGTGCGAGCGCCTGCTCGACCTGCTGCGTGCCTTCGCGGCGGGCGCCGAGGACCACGAAGCGGACGGTCGGTTCCAGCGCGCGGTCGACGAGTTCTTCGACGGAGAAGTGGCGCGGAGGGATCGGGCGCGAGCCGGCGAACCAGAGGACGCGGGTCATGTCGCCGGCGACGGTCTCGTCGGGTTCGAGGCGGGCGCCGAGATACTCGCCGACCTGACGCTCGCCGATGCGGTCGGTCTCGCCGATCTTGAGGCTGGCGAAGAGGCCCGTCAGACCGGCGACGAACAGCGTCGGCCAGCGGCCGCGCTCGGGCAGCGACCGGAGCCCGCGCACGGCGAACGGCAGCACGACGAAGAACCAGGAGATCAGGAAGCGGCGCCGCGGCAGGAACAGCAGGATCGCCAGGATGCCCACCAGGAGCACGAGGCGGTGCGCGCGCAGCGCCGGATCGCGCCGTGCGTGCCAAAGACCCAGCAACGCCAGGACACCGGCCAGCTGGAACGCTTCGAGCCAGATGCCGGGCAGCGCCACGACGTGCTCGAGGAATTGCCCGACGTGCAGCCGAGCCCCGTCGAAGGCTCCATCCCCCCGCACCGCGTGCAGACCGAGCTTCGGCAGGAGTTCGAACGGCAGGCCCGCTGCGGAGCGCCAAGCTGCAAGGCCGATGGCGGCGCCCACCAGCGGCACGAGCGCGAGGAGCCCGCGACGCCCCGAGATCACGAGCGGCGCGAGGCCGAGCGCGAGCGCCTCGGGCCGCGCCCAGAAGGCGACGCCCGCCAGGACACCGGCGAGCGCCGGCCGCCGGTCCAGCGCCGCACCCATCGACGCGGTCGCCGCGAGCAAGAACACCGGCTCCGAGTAGACCTCGGCACCGTAGCGCACGACGAGCGGTGCGATCGTCGCGAGCACGGCGGCGGGCAGGCCCTGTCCCGGCTCGGTCCTCTCGACCAGCCGGACCAGTGGCCAGACCGCGAGGGCTCCGCAGACAGCCGTCACCAGCTGCCCGGCCCGGAACGGGTCGATCGGCAGGAGCAGGAACGGCGCGATCAAGAGCGACAGCAGCGGCGGAAAGACCTCGGAGAGCGCCGACTCCGCGTCTCCCGCCGCGAACCGCTGCGCCATCCACAGGTAGTTGGCCGCGTCCTCCGCTGGGATCGGTGCCAGCGCGGACGCGAACGCACGCAGACCGAACGCCGCGAGCACGAAGTGCAGGAGCCGCCGTCGCGGCATCGATTCGTTCACGGCATCCTCCGGGCCAGCGACGGATCTTCCCCATCGGCGGCGTATCCGCCGAGTGCGAAGACGAGCGATCGGTAGTTGCCGACGTCGAGGACCGTCAGCGACTGGACGGCCCGGAGAGCCGCGAGCTCGCGCGACAGGTCGTCCCGTTCGCCGACGACCCGACGCAGTCGGCGCAGCCCCTCCTCGCGAGGCCGTGTGCCGGCCGGCAGCGTGGCCCAGATATCCAGCACCCGGCGCAGCTCGGTATCGCCAGCGTGCCAAGCACGGATCAGGTTCCCCCGTCCGCGTCGCCCGATGCGGCGGTCGGCATGGTGGAGGCGGAGCCAGTGCGTGACCGGATGCGGTCGACCCAAACGCAAGAGGCGGACGAGACCGCGGCGCAAGAACGCCCCCGGCAGGCTCGTCGAGCGATCTTCGGCGCGCTGGAGCCGCCGTTCGAACCACTCCTCCGCGCGCATCAGGGTCCGGACGTCCTCGCGGTCCGTCATGTAGGCGATCGTCATCGCGCGCTCGGCCCGGAACACGTCTGCAGGATCACGCACGGACGACGGCAGCTCCAGGAGGCCGCGACCCGCGAGCTGGTGGACCTCGCGCACGCGACGCCGGTTCTGCTCCGCCAGCACACGGACGTCGTCGCGGTCCCGGTCCTGCATCCCGAAGTAGTCCATGTCGCTCTCGACCACGGGAGTCTCCATCCCGCCCACCGCGACGGACCACCCCTCGGGCGCTCCCGAGTAGGCCGGATCGAATCGAACGCGGAGGCGCATCGCCTCGACGACGGTCGGACCCTTCATCCGCTGGATCTTCCGGAGCGCCACGGCGAACGGGGCGCGCCCGCTCGCACGCGCGGACGCACCGTGATCGCTCGAAAGGATCTCACGCACGATCTGGACGATCTTCTGCACGGTCAGACGCGCCGCCGTGCTCGCAGAGACCAGCAGGAACCACGGCGCCAGCAGCACACGGCCGCGGGACAGGCGCTGTTCGTAGAACCGGAGCAGGTTCAGCGTCCGCCGCGATCGGGGCAGCTCGTGCAGCGGCCGTGTGCCGAAGATCTCGCGGATCGTTCGCTCCCGATCCGCGCGGATCTGCCGCAGGATGCTCCGTCCGAATACCCGTTCGATGTAGCGCTCGCGCTGCGGATCGACCGTCAGGAAGTCCAACGCGTTGAACTCGGTCGTGCGGAACACGCCGCGCTCGTCGGGCGGGACGGTCTGTCGCGGCCCACTCGGTTCGGCCCGGCGTGCCCGCCAAGCACGGAAGGCCCGCCGCGCGTCCGCAGCGCCCGCGCGGCGCTGCGCCA
>JBEAPQ010000462.1:0-4809 GCA_041164325.1 Planctomycetota bacterium
CGGCACCGTTCCCGCGCTGCCCGTGGGCGCTCGACCTGTCCGACAAACCGTTCCCCGGACGCAGCGGGACCAAGCCCGACCCCGACAAGCTCGGCGGCTGGTACTGGGAGAGCGGCTTCGACCGGGACCCGATCGCCGAGATGGAGTACGTGCGGGACTGGAACTTCCGCGCGATGTACGGCGCTTGGGACGCGCTCAAGAACGTCGACAGGGTCCTGCCCAACCACCGGCTCAACTGGTCGGCCTACATCCTCGGCAAGCGCGAGTCCCGACGCCTGCTCGGCGACGTCGTGCTGACGCTCGACGATCTTGAGCAGGACCGCGTGTTCCAGGACGGCTGCGCGCCGACCGGCTGGTCGAACGACCTCCACGTTCCGGACCCGCGCTACGAAGCAGGCTTCGAAGGGGACGCGTTCATCTCGACGGCCAACCACGGCCAGTACCCGGCGCGCGCGCAGAATCGCTCCTACTGGATCCCGTACCGCTGCCTCTACTCGCGCAACGTCGACAACCTGCTGATGGCGGGCCGCAACATCAGCGTCACGCACGAGGCGCTCGGCGCGGTCCGCGTGATGCGCACCTGCGGCACCGAGGGCGAGATCGTCGGCATGGCCGCGAGCCTGTGCCGCAAGCTCGACGTCTCGCCGCGCGGGGTCTACGAGGAGCACCTCAGAGCGCTGCAGGACCTGATGCGGAAGGGAGCCGGCAAGCTGACCGGCGCAGAGATCGCCTACATCAACCAGGGTCTCCGCTACGGCATCGGCGAAGGCCGCGCGCCGATCCGCATCCCGGACCCCGACTGGCTCGCGCGCGCGGGCGACAACCTCGCGCGCGCAGCGACCGTGCGCATCGAGGGCGAGAGCTCCGGAGAAGTCCAGAGCGGCATGCTGCTCAACGACGGAGTCGCCCGGCTCGAGGACAACGACGGTCGGCTCGTGCTTCGCGCTGCACTACCGCACGTGCTCGAGTTCGCCTGGGACGAGCCCACCACGATCGGGGCCGCCCGCGTGATCTCCGGTTACAACGAGAACGGCAAGATCACCGCCCCACTCGCTGACTTCGAGCTGCACTGGCACGACGGCGACACGTGGCGACCAGCCATGCTGCCGGCCAGGACCAATACCCACCCCGCATGGTCCCGGACGTTCGACGCCGTGCGGACGAACCGCGTGCGCCTCGTCGTGACCAAGACGAAGGGCGACGTGTCACGGATCTGGGAAGTCGAGCTCTACGGACCGGTATCGGTCGCAGACGACCGCCCCGCGTCGCGCAGGTGAGTCGTCTGGGAAGACTGGGTCGAGGCGGTGCCGTCGGGACCGAGGACCGCCCGACCGTAGGCTCCTAGCCGACCGCGTCGCTCCCCAACGCTACGTGAACGTCGCCGTGCAGGAGATCGCGATCGATCCGCACACGGACTGGTAGGCGGGGCAGCCAGCCGGGAACTGGCTGAGCAGGCGCTCAGCGCTCGCGCGCTCTTCCTCGGGGACCGAGGCGGTCATGTGCAGCCGGATCGCGGCGATGCGGATCACGCCGTCGACCTCCGCGATGTCGCCCTCGACCTCACCGACGAGGTTCTCGGACGCGTCGATGCCTCGTGCCGCCAGACCGGCGGCGTAGGTGCCGAGCATTCAACCAGCGACCGCGGCGATCATGTGGTCGAGCGTCGCGGGCATCTCCCGGTCGACCTCGAAGCCGTACTTCTCGCGGTAGTAGGCGAGGATGCCGCCGTGGATGCCGTAGTCGACGGGATCCTTCTGCGGCGGGATCAGGGCGCTGCGGTGCGCGCCCGCGTGCTGACGGATCGTCGACCTGCTGGTCGCGATCACGGGGTGAGATGGACTCATGTCGTCTTCCTCGGCTGTTCGGATAGCGTGCACAGACCCTAACACCGTAGGCGCTGCCCGAAAAGTCGGGCGCACTCGGTGCGACGTCGGCGTCCACGCTGACCCGACACCTGCGCGAGGGGCCAAGAGAAGCTCGTTCCGCCGAGCAACCGGCGGGATAAGCCAAGGCGCCAGACCTTCGACATCGAGGTGCGCAGCCAGCTGCTCGCCGCGCAGCCCTCGCGCTCCTTACACTCCGTCGCCCGCGTCATGACCTCGCATCCTGAGCTGCAACGCACTCGCCGACAGATCCCGCGCCCCCTCGCGCGGCAGATTGCCGTGGCCCTCCTCGCCGCCGGCTGCGCCGCCCCGGACCCTGTGACCGGGCCGATGCACGTCGAGTTCCTGACGCGCGACGGGTGCGGCGGGTCCGAGGACATGCGCGCGAACCTCGACGCCGCGCTGTCGCGACTCGGCCCGGGAGTCACGCTGGTCGTCATCGACGTGGACACCCTCGCGCCGGACGACCCGCGCACCGGCTATGGGACGCCCACGATCCTGCGGGACGGTCGCGAGCTGTTCGGCCTCCCACGACCGGCTCCCGCAGCCCCTACTTGAAGGATCTACCCCGGCGGAGTTCCGTCGGCCGAACGACTTCGCAGGCTGCTCCTCGCGCCTTAGCGGCGAGGACCCGAGCCATCCTCTCGGGCAGGGCCCGGTCGCCGCTTAGGCTCGTGCGCCATGGGACTCCCGGGACCGACGCTCGCTGCTCTCTGCCTCCTCCTGCTCCACGCGCTCGGGCACGCCCAGAGCAGCGCGTCGCCGCTGCGGGTCTTCTTGTTCGCCGGACAGTCGAACATGGTCGGCGCCGACACGGACCTGGAGCTCGCCGAGTCCTACCCGCCCTACGCCGGGATCACGAAGCCGCGTGCTGACGTGCGCTACGCATTCTCGGTCGGGCGGTCGGCCTCGGACGGGTTCGTGCCGCTCGCACCCGTCGACGCGGACTTCGGGCCCGAGCTGACGTTCGCGCGCGAGGTGTCGAAGTCCACCAAGGGCAAGTTCGCGATCCTCAAGTGCGCGGTCGGCGGCACGACGATCGCACGCGACTGGAACCCGGACGCGCCCGACGACGGACAGAAGCTCTACCCGCGCTTCGTCCAGCTGGTGAGGGACTCGCTGGCACGGCTCGACCGGGCGGGTGTGGCATGGAAGCTCGAGGCACTGTTCTGGCACCAGGGCGAGAACGACATGCTGAGCCGCGAGCACAACCCTGAGTACGAAGCAGGGCTCACGCGTTTCCTGGCGCGGCTGCGCGCCGACCTCGACGCGCCGGAGCTCCCCGTGTTCCTGGGCGAGGTCAGCGACCGGGGCATCTGGGGCATGGACTTCCGCGGGCCGATGCGCGCGCTGCGCGCCCAGCAGCGGGCGGTCGCTGCCACCGATCCCTACGTCCACTTCGTGCCGACGTCACACCTGGCGTTCGAGGTCATGGGCAGCGGGCAGCCGCACTACCACTTCGGCACGCTCGGGCAGCTCCAGCACGGGGAGGCCTACGCAGACGCCTACCTGCGGACGCTCGGCGCGACGCCCGACGAAGCCGCGCCCCAGAAGCCCTACGAGCTCCCGTTCCGGCGCGGGCAGAAGGTCCGCGTGTTCGTCCTCCTCGGGCAGCGCTCGATGGAAGGCGAGGGCGCGTTCGCCCAGGACCTGACCGCAGCCCAGCGGAAGCCGCGGCCGGACATCCCGTTCCGCTACCACCTCGGCGGCGGTGCCCGCATCTCGGACGACTGGGCCCCACTCGCCCCCGCCGGACTCTTCGACGGCTTCGGCCCCGAACTCTCGTTCGGCACCGCCCTGAAGAACGAACCGATCGCGCTCGTCAAGTTCACCGACGGCGCGGCCCAGATCTCCGACTGGGCGGTCGACCATCCGGACGCGAGCCGGCCTTGCCGCGATGCGGCCGTGGCCTTCGTGCGTGCCGCGCTCGACGACCTCGAGGAGCAGGGCTTCGACCCCGAACTCGCTGGCATCGTCTGGCACCACGGGGAGAACGAGCGCTACTTCACGCCGTTCCGCAACCGCTACACCGAGATCCTGCGCGGCGTCATCGCCGACCTGCGCAGGGCGCTCGATACCCCCGAAGTACCCTGGCTCCTCGCCGGCATCAGCACGCGCGCCCCCTGGGGCGCCGATGCCATCTCCCAGGCGAACGCGGAGCTGAAGGCCCTCGCCGAGAGCGACCCGCACATCGACTTCGTCGACACGTCCGCGCTGCCGCACGGCCGCGCGATGCCGGGCAGCGAGGGGACGTGGGAGCTCGGGCTCCTCTTGGGGGACAGCTGCGTCAAGGATCGCAAGGCCAGCAGCAGACGCTAGCCCACCCAGCCTCCGTCGGTCGACCAGCGGGCTGGCTTGAGGCTCCCTGCCCGGAGGCCTTCGAGCACCGGCTGCAGGAACGCGGCCACATGCTCGACGACCCGATGGAGGTCCTCCGGGACTCCGGCAAGCCGACCCTTGCGCAGGAACGCCCGCCACTGAGCGCGCCGACCGGGCTCCGACGCGAAGACCTCGGTCAGTCCGACCGGATTGGTCGGTATCGCGGTGCGGCGGCGTGAGAACGTCACCTGGATTGCCTCGGCAAGTGTCGGACCATCGAACTCGAACTGGTGCGACAGCAGCCAGATGTCGAAGTAGTCCCGAACCCTGCTGTTGAGCAGGCCGCGCTTGACCATGGCGTGAAGCTTCTCCGCGACGATGCTCTCGCGCGTGTAGCCGCGGATGCGGGGCGCGGGCAGATCGAGCAGCGTCGGATACTCGGACGGGACGGGAGCCGGTACCACCGTGTCGCCGAACCCCACGTCCAGCTGCATGTGCACGCAGGCCGTGCCGAGCACGCCGAAGAAGCGCGCCCGCACGCCGGGGTACTCCGCGTCTTCAGCGATGCGCCGGACTTCGAGGCTGGATACGTCGAATGTCATTCCAT
>JBEAPQ010000463.1:0-5284 GCA_041164325.1 Planctomycetota bacterium
CGCGCCTTCGCCGTCGTCGCCCTCGGTCAGATCGTCGAACGCAGCCCGCTGCCGTGGAACACGCCACTCGCCGTTGGAACGAATTACCGCGCCGCGGTCGAAACGCTGATCGACGGGGTGCGTGGGATCCTCGACCTGCACTGATTCGCGGACGTTCGGGCTAGATTGACGCCATGACCACACGCCGCGCCTTCCTCGGAGCCCTTGCGCTGCCGACCGTCGCGCCGGCCACGGGGTTCGACCCGGGCCGGGGTCTGCGGGCCCTCGACGAGCTGCTGCCGGTCGAGGGGACTCCGTTTGGGCTGGCGCGCGACGAGGGGTTCTGGGGAGTGGTGGCCGAGGCGTTCGACGTGGACCGGAGCCTCATCAACTTCAACAACGGTGGGGTCAGCCCGGCCCCGCGGCTGGTGGTGGACGCGGTCAAGCGGCACATCGATCGGGCGAACGAGGCGCCCGCCTACAACATGTGGCGGCTGATGCAGCCGCAGAAGGAGGCGGTGCGGCAGTCGTTGGCGCGCGTGATGGGCGTGAGTCCGGAGGAGGTCGCGATCACCCGCAACGCGTCCGAGGGCCTGCAGACCTGCCAGTTCGGGATCGACCTGGAGACGGGGGACGAGGTGCTGTGCACCGACCAGGACTACCCGCGCATGCGCAACACGTTCGCGCAGCGCGCGGCGCGCGAGGGGATCGTCGTCCGGCAGTTCAAGATCCCGACGCCGTGTGACGACCCGGATGAGATCGTCGCGCTCTACCGCCAGCACATGACCGACCGGACCCGGATCGTGCTGGTCAGCCACGTCATCAACCTGACGGGCCAGGTCCTGCCGGTGAAGGAAGTCGTCGCGCTCGGTCGCGAGCGGGGCGTGCCGGTCATCGTCGACGGCGCGCATGCGTTCGCGCACCTCGACTTCGACTTCGCGGACCTCGACTGCGACTACTACGCGACGAGCCTCCACAAGTGGCTGTTCGCGCCGATCGGGACCGGAATGCTCTACGTCCGCAAGGAGCGCATCGGCGACCTGTGGCCGCTGATGGCGGGCAATCCGGGGCAGGAGCACGACATCCGCAAGTTCGAGGAGATCGGCACGCATCCGGTCGGGCTGCCCCTCGGCGTCGCGGAGGCGCTGGTCTTCCACGAGCGGCTGGGTGCGGCGCGCAAGTTCGCGCGGCTCGTCTACCTGCGGGACCGGTGGATCCGCGCGCTGCAGCCGGATGCGCGGTTCCAGCTCAACACCAGCCTCGTCCCCGGCATGGCCGGCGGCATCGCGAACTTCCGGATCGAAGGCATCGACTCCCAGGAGCTCGGCCGGCACCTGCTGTCCAAGCACCGGATCATCACGACGCCGATCGTCCACGAGGACTTCGAAGGCATCCGCGTGTCGCCGAGCATCTACGCGACGATGGGCGAAATCGATCGCTTCGTCGATGCGGTCCAGGACGTCCTCGACCACGGGCTGAGGGACTGATGCGGGGGTGGGGCCTGTGGATCGGAGCTGCGGTTGCAGCGGCTGCAGCGTGGACACTCGTCGGTCGCGTGGAGCACGGCCCGGGCCCGGGCGGCCTGCCCCCCGTGCCGTTCGAGGAGACCCGTCTCACGGGAGACGGGGAGGCTCCGCGCATCCGCACGCCGAGACCGCAGCGAGCCGAGTCCGCCGAGCGTGGGCTGATCTGCGAGCTGCTTCGTGCGGACATGCGCACCGCGGCTCCGGGACGGAGTCTGCAGGTCTACTCCTTCCGACCGGGACGCATGACGCTCCCCGAGTACCAGGTCACGGTGCGTACCGGGGACGATGGTCGTGCGACGGTCCGCGATCTGCCGCCGGGGCACTACCTGATCTGTGGGCCCGGCGCGTCGCCGAGGGACTCCGCTCCCAGGACAGCACGCGTCGAGGTCGGCACCGGTCTCGTCCAGGCGATCGTCGTCGAAGCCGCGGACGTGAGGCCGCTGCGCGTCGAAGTGCGCTCGGACTACGCGCCGCGCTACGGAATTGCGCCGAAGGTCGTGTTGACGCGCTTGGACGATGGCTCGGGAGCGCGGTTCGAACAGCCCGGGGTGCTGCGTCCGGGAGTCGAGGCGTTCGATCTGCCGCTGCCGGTCGGCACCTACGCGATGGCGGTCTTGCCGGAAGGTGAGCTGCTGCCCGCCGGACCATCCGATCAGGTTCGCGTGGAGGATCGGGAAGCCCCCCTCCTCCTCCACCTCGTCGAGAATCGCGCGCGCGTCGACGTGACGCTGAAGGGGCTGCCGCCTAACGAGTTCCCGGCACGCGTCCACGCCCAGCCGACGGCAGGCGCCCTGCAGACGGACCTTCCCGAGCGGACCTGGTGGGGACCCTACAAGTGGCACCAGGCCGACATGACGCTGCCCGCGCTCCAGGGGCCGCGACGGCTCCTCGTGTTCGGCGCACGCGGCACGTTCCGCTCGGTCGGGCCCGTGGATGTGTCGGGAGACCGTGCGGTGGTCGAGGTCGAGCCTGCTGCACGTGTCGTGGTCGACATCTTCGACTGGGACCCGGAGGCCGACGCGGGGCTCGTCCTCGACGCCGTGTCCGGGGACGAGGAGCTGGCTCGCGTCCTGAAGCCCCGCTTCGGTGACGGCTACCCGGAACTCGATCGCCCGTCCCTCGGCGGAGAGATCTTCGTGTCTGCCGAGGTCCCCCTGACGCTCGTGGGGCGCCGTGCGGACGGGACAGAGGCCTTCCGCCGCGTGCTGGCGGCCGCCGACCTAGCCCCGACCGAGGCGGTCCGGGTGTCGGTCGGTGTCGACGGGGGTGGTGTCCGTTAGGCTGCGCAGGCGACCCACTCCGGCAGATCACACGATGCGAACAGCCCTCCTCACGTTCTCTCTGGTCATGGCCAGTTTTCCCTCGATCCGTGCGCAGGACCGCGACGCGATCGTCACCGAGATCCGAGATCTCGCGCTGACCAAGCGCCCGGTCGAGGAGTGGAAGGCGCGGGATGCCGCGATCGGAAGCTGGCTCGAGAAGAACGCGGACGTCGATCTCGGTGACCACCGGTTCCTGCTGGGTGTCGCCCGCTACTTCACGAAGGAATACGACGTCTCGGCGGAGATCCTGCTGGGAGAGATCGGCCGACTCGGCCAACTCCCCACGGCCGACTTCGACATGATCGTCGGGCGATCCCTGATGTCCGACATGGTGCGGGCTGTGCGCGTCTCGGACTTCGAGCGCGCGCGGGCAGACCTGCCGATGGCAGCTCGCTACTACGACGACCCTGCGATGGTCTACCGGACGGCTGCGACGGCCGGGCGTCGCGCCGAGGGCGCCGACGCGGTCGCGTTCGTCGACCAGTCCCTCGCCGCGATGTTCGCCGACGATCGGCTCGATGCCGAGACGAGGCAGAAGGTCCTGGTGGCGCTCTACGTTCCGTCGACGGCGCCGAAGGTCGCGTCGGCCGGTCGTGGCAGCCTGAAGCCGTTCACGGCGCGCGACATGGCCGGACAGGAGATCTCGCTCGCGAACATGAAGGGCAAGGTCGTCCTCGTCGACTTCTGGGCGACGTGGTGTGGTCCGTGCATCCGCGAGATGCCGAACGTCGTCGCGGCGCACCGTGCCCATCGCGAGCAGGGCTTCGAGGTCGTCGGCATCAGTCTCGACCAGGAGCCGGGCCAGAAGCGTGGCGGGCCGCTCGTTGCGCCGGACCCCGAGGGTGCCACGACCCAGAAGATCCGCGACGTGGCCGCGCGCATCGGCATGGACTGGCCGATCGTCTACGAGGGCGGTGGCTGGGAGACCCGGCTCGCGAAGGAGAACGGCATCGGGTCGATCCCGGCGACGTTCCTGATCGACCGCAAGGGACAGGTGCGCTTCACGAACCTGCGCGGCGAAGAGCTCGCCAAGCGGGTCGCCGAGCTGCTCGCCGAGGAGTGAGTCGCGACGGGCCGACCTGGGTCAGATGAGCCGGTTGGCTCCGCGCCACGCGCGCGCGAGCTCCTCGACCGGCTCGGTGAGCAGGTCGGCGAGCGGAACGCGGGCGAGCCGCTCGTCATCGAAGCGCGGCTCGGTTTCGGTGACGAGCTCGCAGAGCGCGGCGTAGCGACCGCGGTAGGCGGAAAGGACGCTGCGTGCGTCATGGGCCGACAGCGCGTGGTGGAGCTCGACGTGCAGGAGCGTCAGTCCGGCAGGTTTGCCGTCGCGGATCTCGGGCACGAGCACGAAGACCCGGTCATCGCTGGCGCCGCGTGCGACGAGCAGTCGCTTCTCGCGTGCCACCTGGTGCTTGGTGCCGCGGAGTCGCGGGTCCTGGGCAGTGCGTGAACGCATGCCGCGCGCGACGCCTCCTGCGTCGACCTGCCGGATCTCCTCGAGCCCGTCGTCGCCGCCGAGCGCATACCGGCTGAAGCCGGTCACCGAAGCGACCGCCGGCGACAGCGCGGCCAGCGTGCGCAGGTCGGCCCAGGTCAGATGGTCGCGCGGCGTGCCCACTTCGAGCACCTCGCGCACGAGCCCTTCGTTCGTGAGCGACTCGTCCGAGCGCGAGATGCCCACGGTCACGGTCTTGGCCTGGTGCTTGATGGCATCCACCGGGCGGGTGAGTTCCTCGATGGCAGCGGTCAGCGCATCGGTGAGCTCGTCGACGACGCGGGCGGGCGTGCCCACCTCGCCGAACTCGACCTGGAACGCGTCGATCGACACGGAGCCCGTGGCCATCCGGAGCAGGGTGGCGAGGCGCGCGGCGGTGGCGGCCTCGAGGCTGCCGTCGAGCCGTCGGTCGCGGAGCGCCCCGAAGAACGCGCGCGCGGCCACGTCCAGATCCCGGGAGAGCGCGGCGAGCAGGGCTTCCCCGTCGGCGATCTCGCGCGCGTTGCGCTCGATCGCAGCGCGCGCCTCGCGGAGCGGCATCGCGAGGTGGTCGATCGCCAGCGCGCACTCGTAGCCGAACAGGTGCCCGGCGACGGTCGAGAGGACGAAGGCCAGGGCAGGGTGCACGTGCGGCACGCGAATGACGTGGGCTGCCGCCTGGAAACGCTCCTCGCCGTCGTCCGCGATGACGATCGGCAGTGCCTTGTGTGCGCTGTAGATCGCGACCTCCTTCGCCACGTCGTCGGCCGTCGAGCCGCCGAGTCCAGCAGCGCAGCAGAGGATCAGGGGCTCGGAAGACAGGTCGATGTGCTTCTTGTCCTCGGTCGCGTCACACGCGATCGACTTGTAGCAGAGCTCGGAGAGCTTGATGCGGATCTCGCGGGCTGCGATCAGGTTGCTGCCGTTGCCGACCAGCGCCCAGTAGCGGCGGCGCGTCGTCTCCCGGGCCGCGGTCGCGATCG
>JBEAPQ010000464.1:0-4272 GCA_041164325.1 Planctomycetota bacterium
GCATGGGGTCGAACGACCACGCGTCGACCACCCCAGCGCCGACGGCCAGGATCCGATCGTTGCGCGGCGAGAGCGCGAGAGCACGGAACTCTGCTGTGCTCGCGTCCACGCGCGCGAGCACCTTCTCGGACGTCATGTGCAGCGCCCGGATCCGCCCGTCGTCGTCGCCCGCCAAGAACACACGCTCCCGTCCCGAGCTGGCCAGCACGCGGATCGGCGCGTCATGCTCGAGTGCAAAGAAGTGCCCGCGCTCCAGCCTCGTCCCGTCTGGAGCCGCGGCATCGGGCACCACGAACCAGCCGGCGAGCGCGCCCGTGGACGTGCCGGCGATCAGGGTCACGCCACCGAGAAGGACTTCGAGCGCCGTCAGCTCCGCGTCCGCGGGGACGATGTCCCGCGTCTCGGCGAGGCGCGGCTCGTCGAGACGCCTCACCGACCATCGCTCGATCGTTCCGTCCGACCACGCGACCGCAAGGTTGTTCGCGCGATCGGTGAGCCGGATGAAGCGAGGCGGGCCGGAACGCCCGCCGTCGACAGGAACCGGGAAGAGCCGCGACCACTCGATGGCCACCTCCCCGTTCAACGGGTCTTCGAATCGACGGAGGCGCCGCAAGCCCACGCGGCCGTCGCGTCCGAGTCCGACGACGAACCAGTCTTCGCCGCGCACAGCCCGGTGCAGGGCGACGACGGGATGTCCGTCCCCGAAGAACGGCACCTCCGCCCTGTCCCGGACCTCCAGCCTCTGGAACCGGAAGGCGCCCCGGACGGTGCGCTCGACGAGCTGCCCGTCGAAGGCGCGCCGTTCCCCGACACCGAGGCTGCGCAAGCCCGGCTCCACGTCGCCGACCTCACTGTAGGTCGTCGAGAAGCCGACCTCTCCCACGCAGACGGTGCCATCTTCGAACGCGGCAACCGTCGAACCTCCGCCCGGCTCGATGGCGACCGCCGTGACGGTGGGTTGCGACGAGCTCGACCCGAAGCCCACCGAGGCCAGAGGGGCGCCGTCATCCAGGCCGAATCCCGCGACGACTCCGTCACTCCGCAGGCACCAGAACGTGCCCGCATACTCGTCCGCACCGGTCGCGAGCACACGAGGCTCGGCAGGCACCGCGAACGAGACCCGCACTCCGACGTGGGCGGGGAGAAACAGGTCCCACGCGACGAAGACGAGGAACAGGAAGACGCCCGAGACCGCTGCGATCGTCCCGAGACCACCCACCGTGACCACCGCGCGGGCCACCAGGTCCTGCACGGCGAACGTGCGGCGGAGCGGCACGGCGCGGACTCGGCTGCGGCGGGGATCGCTCATCGTTCACAACGCGTCAGGCCGAAGTGCGGCGCTCGCGGTCAGCAGGAGCTCGACGGCGCCTGCTCCATCGGAATCCGGCCGGCCGAGCGGTGCTGATCGTCATCCGCTCGAAGACCGATCTCAATCGGAATCAGCGTCGCGGTGCCGGGCCGCTCCCCGACGGCGGATTCCCCGGGGCGGGCTCATCCGAGACAGCTGGCAGCACCTGGATGCCGATGCGGCCGAGCTCCCGCTGGGCGACCGGAAAACGGAGCGGCAGGTACCCGTCCCGGAGCACGACTTCCTGTCCGGACCGACTGAACACCCAGCGGAGGAACTCGCGCCGCAGCGGGTCGAGCTGCGTGTTGGGCCGCTGGTTCACGTAGACGTAGAGCACGCGGCTGAGCGGATACCGACCGACTCCCTCCGGATCGAGCGGATGGAACTCGTCGTCGGCATCCCGCGCGAGAGGCACCACGACCACGTCCGCTGTCAGGTAGCCGATGCCCGAGTAGCCGATCGCGTAGCGGTCGCTCGCGACCCCCTGGACGACCGAGGAGCTCCCCGGCTGCTCCTTGACCTCATCCTTGAAGTCCCCGCCGAACAGCGCCTTCTCCTTGAAGTAGCCGTAGGTGCCGGAGGCCGAGTTGCGCCCGAACAGGCTGATGGGCTTGGAAGCCCAGTCCCCGGTCAAGCCCAGGTCACCCCAGGTCCGCGCCTCGGCGCGCGCGCCGCCTCGCCGTGTCTTCGAGAACACCGCATCGAGCTGCTCGAGCGTCAGCCCCCGTTCCGCGATCGGATTGTCGCGGTGGACGTAGATCGCCAGCATGTCGACGGCGACGGCGAGCCCGGTCGCCTTGTAGCCGAAGCCCCCTTCGAACTCCTCCTGCTCGCGGGCCTTCATCGGTCGGCTCATCGGGCCGAACGTGGCCGTTCCGGCGACCAGCGCGGGAGGAGCCGTCGACGAGCCCTTGCCTTCGACCTCGACCTGGACGTTCGGGTAGAGCTTCAGGAAGCCCTCCGCCCACATCGTCATCAGGTTGTTCATCGTGTCCGAGCCGACGGACTTGATGGACCCGGACACCCCCGACGCCTTCCGGTAGGCAGGCAATCTCGGGTCCACGTCGAACTGCGCAGCGACAGGGACCCCGAGGAGGAGGACCGAGAGCGCCGTCGTCACGGCCATCCCGACACCCCGGCGAAGGGTGCTTCGGAACATCGGGACTCCAGGGAGGTGCGCCATCAGGGACATGCGGTCTGCGCGTCGGGGGAGGGACGCCTCGCCGCATCGGACGGACAGAGGGTAGCCCGGTCTCTGAAGCATCGCTCAGGACTGCCTCAAGGGAACGTAAAGACGACCCGGCGCGCTCGGCTTTGCCCCAGGTCGCGAGCCGCGCTAAACCTGTCCGATCCGCCCCGGGACCGACCGGTCCCGCACATCCAGAACGGCATGTCCCACAACCCCTTCGGCACCCGGACCCGCGTCGAGACTGCGCGCGGACCGATCACTTCCTTCTCCCTCCCCGCGCTCGAGGCGGCCGGCCTGGGCCCGATCGCGCGCCTTCCCTACAGCATCCGGGTCCTCCTCGAGGCAGCCCTCCGCAACGTCGACGGCTTCGTCGTCACCGAAGACGACGTGCGCAAGATCGCCGGGTGGCGACCGGACGGTCTCGGCGAAGTCGAGATCCCGTTCCTGCCGGGCCGCGTGGTCCTCCAGGACTTCACCGGAGTGCCCTGCGTGGTGGACCTCGCCGCGATGCGCGCCGCGATGCGCCGACTCGGCGGTGATCCGGCCAAGATCAATCCGCTCGTCCCCTGCGACCTCGTCATCGACCACTCGGTCCAGGTCGATCACTTCGGCACCGAGGACGCACTCGACCAGAACATCGAGCTCGAGTTCGCCCGCAACCGGGAGCGCTACGAGTTCCTCAAGTGGGGCCAGCAGGCGCTGCAGAACTTCCGCTGCGTGCCGCCCGCTACGGGCATCGTCCACCAGGTCAACCTCGAGTATCTGGCCGGCGTCGTGCTGACGAAGGACCAGGACGGCGAGACGATCGCGTACCCCGACTCCCTCGTCGGCACCGACAGCCACACGACGATGATCAACGGGCTCGGCGTGGTGGGCTGGGGCGTCGGCGGCATCGAAGCCGAAGCCGTCATGCTCGGCCAGCCGGTCTACATGCTGCTGCCCGAGGTCGTCGGCTTCGAACTGACCGGCAAGCTCCCGGAGGGCGCGACGGCCACCGACCTCGTGCTGACCGTGACCGAACAGCTCCGCGCCCACGGCGTCGTCGGCAAGTTCGTCGAGTTCCACGGCGAAGGCCTGCAGCACCTGAGCCTCGCGGACCGCGCGACGATCGCGAACATGGCGCCCGAGTACGGCGCGACGATGGGCTTCTTCCCGGTCGACGAGGAGACGCTGACCTACATGCGCCTGACGGGCCGCGATGCGGACCACGTCGACATGGTCCGCGACTACCTCAAGGCGCAGGGCCTGTTCGCGACGCCGGACAGCCCGACGCCCGACTTCTCGGCGCACCTGGGCCTCGACATGGGCACCGTGGTCCCGAGCCTCGCGGGCCCGAAGCGGCCGCAGGATCGCATCGCACTTTCCGGGATGCAGGATGCGTTCCGGACGACGCTGACACGCCCCGTGGCCGAGCGCGGCTTCGCGCTGAGCACCGACACGCTGGGAGCGCACGGCGCGGTCACCGGCACCGCAGACGAGATCGGCCACGGCGCGGTCGTCATCGCGGCCATCACGTCGTGCACGAACACGTCGAACCCCGACGTCCTGGTCGCCGCGGGCCTCGTGGCCCGCAAGGCGCGTGCGCGTGGCCTCCACGTGCCGGGCTGGGTCAAGACCAGCCTCGCGCCCGGCTCCCGCGTCGTCACCGACTACCTGGACCGTGCGGGTCTCAGCGAGGACCTCGACGCGCTCGGCTTCCAGACGGTCGGCTACGGCTGCACGACGTGCATCGGCA
>JBEAPQ010000465.1:0-18194 GCA_041164325.1 Planctomycetota bacterium
CTCCGAACACGCCCCCCCATCCGAGACCAGCACCCACGCCCGCGAGGGCGAGCCCCGGCAGGGCAGCCCGCAACGCCACGCCTCGGGGCGCGGTCGGCGGGGTTCGGGGGTTGGAGGAGGCGGGCATCAAGCGACTGGGGGGCGGTCCGTCAGGATCAGTCGGAGTGAGGATCAGCGGGGCGCTCTCCATCCTTCCCACGGGGCGCGCTCCCTCTCCGTTCTGCGGGGTGTCCGGACGACTTGCCGAACGGCAGGAGGTCCGGCGCGAGCACCCGGAGGACATGGAGGAAACCGCCGACCAACCCCATCAGGACCCCCACGATCATCAGGATCGGCGAGGTACCGAGCGAACCGTCTCCGAGGTGGCCGAGCCACGCGAAGAGCGCCACCGAGACCGCGAAGGTCAGGGCCGCTCCGAGGGCATCCGAGCCGCGGTCCCAGGAGCCAGAAGCGCGAGGGAGAAGAGACATGGGGAGGAGAAGGGCGAGATCGCCAAAGAACGGAACGGGCACGGGCCCGTTTCGAGGGCCAGGAGCGTAGGGACTGCGCAGGGCGGTTCAACAGCGGGCGTGGACGTGCCCCGGGCTTTTTTTGGCGGCCCCGCGAAACCGCGCCACGCCGCGCCCCGATTGCGGCGCGTCGTTCCCTCCTGGGTGCGAGGCCACGCGGCCACGCCGTCCATTCCGAGCGCCGCAGGAGGAACCATGCAGACTTGTGTCCCGAACCCGCTACGTCACGCCTTCACCACCACCGCACGGGCCGCCTGGGCCACGGCCCTCACCGTCCTCCCCCTCCAGGCGCAGGACGTGGTCTCGCCGAACGACCGCGCCGTCTTCGAGGGCAGCACGAGTTCCAGCTACCCGCTGGGCCGCTTCGACGCGCGGTTCCAGCAGATCCATGGAGACGTGGCGGGCTCCGCGGGCCGCACGCTGACGGAGCACTCCTACCGCCGGGATGCGATCACCGAGCGCCTGGATGTCCCGGGCTTCACCACGGAGCTGGAGGTCGTGCTCTCCGTCTCCCCCCACGGTCCGGCCCAAGCCCAGAGGGCCTTCGCAGCGAACCACGGCACCCAGCCTGTGACCGTCCTGCAACGGACGCGCCTGGCCTTCCCGACCACGTCTCGCCCGGGTTCGGCGCCGAGCGCCACCTTCGAGCACCGCATCCCCTACGGCACGCCGTTCGTCCTGCCACCCGATGCTCCGCTCTGCGTCGATGTGATCATCCACGGGAACGTCACGCCGAGCGGTCCCGACCGCAACTTCAGCGCTTACCTCGACGCGCATGCGTGGACCGCGAGCGGCGCGCTCTCCGAACCCGGGTTCGTGACCGAGGTCGGATGCCCTGCCCCCGGGTCCAACACACCGCACGATGCACGTTTCACGATGCGGCGCGACCCGCTCGGAGCCATCAGCCTCGACATCGCGTCGCAGTTCGGTGTCCCGGCTCCCGCGGCGGGCTCGACCTGGAACGCGCTGATCCTCGGTCATGGGCCCTTCCCGATCGTCTGGCCCGCCAATCCCGCATGCCGGATCGGACCAGCGCTCGACGTGACGGTGCGCCTGCCCGGCTCGAACGATGGGACCGGGGCGTGGAGCGGATCACTCCCCGTGCCTTCGACCGTCGGGCCCGGCCAACGGTTCCTCGCGCAGATCGTCAGCGCAGACCCTTCGTCCGGCGCGGTGACGTTCTCGGACACGAGCCTGCTCGCCGTCCCCGTGCCGGCTCCGCCGCAGATCCCCGCCGCGCGCATCGCCAGCGGGTCGGACCGATCCGCGCCGACGGGGACGGTCTCGAGCACCGTCACCGTCACCTCGTTTCGCTGAGCCGGAGCTGCGCACGGGAGGGGGTATGCTCTTCGCCCCGCGCCTGCCGCGGAACCGCGTCCATGACCCATTCCCCAGATCCCGTTCCCGCCCAGCTCGACCTGACCCCGAAGGAGATCCTCGCCCGGCTCGACGAATACGTCGTCGGCCAGGCGCGGGCCAAGCGGGCGGTTGCCGTGGCACTCCGCAACCGCTGGCGGCGCCGCCAACTCGGCCGCGATCTCGCGGCCGACGTCTACCCGAAGAACATCCTGCTGATCGGCCCGACCGGCGTCGGGAAGACGGAGATCGCCCGGCGCCTCGCCAGTCTCGCCCGCGCGCCGTTCGTCAAGGTCGAGGCCACCAAGTACAGCGAGGTCGGTTACCACGGCCGCGACGTCGAGTCGATGGTCCGTGACCTGGTCGAGAACGCCGTGGCCATGGTTCGGCGTGAGCACGCCGAGCGGGTTGCCGACACGGCTCGTGCGCGCGCCGAGGAGCGCATCCACGACGCGCTCTGCATGCAGCGCGGGATCGCCGAACGTCGGCGCGGCGGCTTCCTGCTTGCCGACGGTCAGATCTGGAAGCCGCCGAGCATGGCGGAGTTCGTCGAGGGCGAAGAGGCGCCCACCGACCACACAGCAGCCCGAGAGGAGCTCCGCGCCGACCTCTCGGCCGGCAGGATCGAGACCGAGATCGTCGAGCTCGAGCTCCTCGACCGTCGCACGCCGACGCTGAACATCACGGGCCCGCAGGGCAACGACGCGATGGGCATCGACGCCCGCGCGCTCCAGGAGATGTGGGGCCGCGCCCCCGCGCAGCGGACGAAGATCCGCCGGATCACCGTCGCCGAGGCCCGGAAGCTCGTCGAGGACGAGGAAGCCGACAA
The DNA here is from genome assembly GCA_041164325.1 of Planctomycetota bacterium. GTDB lineage: Bacteria > Planctomycetota > UBA1135 > UBA1135 > UBA2386 > JAQCBR01. The sequence goes on from JBEAPQ010000465.1 coordinate 2,695, forward strand.
GCTGATCGACGAAGAGAAGATCCACGCCGAGGCCCTCGATCGGACCGAGAACGACGGGATCCTGTTCGTCGACGAGATCGACAAGGTCATCTCGGGCGGACACGGCGAGGGACCCGACGTCTCCCGGGAGGGTGTCCAGCGCGACCTGCTGTCGATCGTCGAAGGTTGCGACGTCTACACGCGCTACGGCCACGTCCGCACCGACCACATCCTGTTCGTCGCCGCGGGCGCGTTCCACTTCCACAAGCCGAGCGAGCTGATCCCGGAGCTGCAGGGGCGCTTCCCGGTGCGGGTGGCACTGAAGGCGCTGACCGAGGAGGACTTCGTCCGCATCCTCACCGAACCGCGGAACAGCCTCGTGCGGCAGTACCAGGCGCTGTTCGCGACGGAGAAGGTCGAACTCGAGTTCACCGCCGACGGCCTCGGCCAGATCGCGCACCTCGCGTTCCGACAGAACCGCACGCTGCAGAACATCGGGGCCCGCCGACTGTTCACCGTGCTCGAACTGCTGCTCGAAGAGCTGTCCTTCGAGGCTTCCGAGCGTTCCGGCGAGACGATCCGTGTCGACAAGGCGCTCGTCGACGAGAAGCTCGGTGACTCGGCCGACGACCCCGACCTGATCCAGTACCACCTGTAGGGAGTTCGCCCGGCGGGCCGTGGGGCCAGGCACCCGCGGCGCCACGCGGTCGTCCGCCCCGCGCCAGGGGGCCTCGGAGCCCAGCCCCACGAAGGTGACTGCGTCTCCCTGATCCCTGACTGCGTCTACCCGTCGCCCTTCGCCGGCGGTTCGGTGGCCTCTTTCGGAGGCGAACCGGCGTCCGGCACCGGTTGGTCCGCCGTGAGCGCCGCCTCGAGCTTCTGGAGTCGCTCCGTCAGCGCGGTCTTCCGCTGGACGAGCTCGGCCTCCTTCGCTGCCAGGGCCGCCGCATCGGAGGCGATCTCGGCCTCGAGCGCGGCGATCCGTGCCGCCCGGGCCGCGAGGATGTCTTCGAGCTCCTTCACCCGGACGTCGCGCTCCGCGACCGCAGCAGCCTGGGCATCGATCGCAGCCTGCGCCTGGCGGATCTCCTCGGCGCGGGCCTCCGCCGCCGCCAGGTCCTGCTCCAACGCCTCGACGAGCGAGAGGACCTGGGACAGGTCGGTGGCCCGCTCCTTCCGCGCGGCAACGGCGACCTCCAGGTCCTTCTCCAGCTCACGCGCCTGCCGACGATTCGACTCGAGGGCCGCCTCCCGCGCGGCGATGTCCTTGAGCAGAGCCTCGACCCCGCCATCCGCGCGCGTCCGCAACACGTCGGCACGGGCTTCCCGGACGCGGTTCGGAGACGTGGCCCGGCAACCCCACGCGACGCAGCAGAGCCCCAACAGCCCGGCCTGCCAGAACGCCCGTGAACCTCGGTCGACCATCGCTATGCTGCTCCGCCTGCTGATCCGGCGCAGTCGCGTCCTCGCGCACGACCGCGACGTCCTCCGGGGCCCTGGAAACGACCCCGGCCGTCACCCACCAGGATGTCCCCTGGAGGCGGCCGAAGCGAGGGCCTCGGGTCGGCAGACCAGACCAAGGCCCCGGGCCTCGCCCTGGCGGGCCGCACCCCCCACCCGATCCGCTGCCAATCAGCGCCCCCCTTCACCACAAGATCCCGATGGAACGCACGCTCATCCTGTTCAAGCCTGACGCCCTGCAGCGCGGCCTCGCCGGCAAGATCCTGACCCGCTTCGAAGAGAAGGGACTGAAGATCGTCGGCATGAAGCTGATGCAGATGAGCCAGGAACTCGCGGCGGAACACTACGCGGCGCACAAGGAGCGCCCGTTCTACGCCGGCCTCGTCCGCTTCATGACGAGCCGCCCGATCGTCGCCCTGGCGCTCGAAGGCATCGGCGCTGTGGCGATCTGCCGCAAGATGATGGGCAAGACCTTCGGCTGTGATGCGGAGCCGGGCACGATCCGCGGCGACTACGGCATGAGCCGGTCCTACAACCTCATCCACGGCTCGGACAGCCCGGAAGCCGCCGAGCGCGAACTCGGCCTGTTCTTCCCGGAAGGCATCGTCGAATACGACCTCGACGCGTTCTGCTGGACCTACGACCCGGAAGACGAGCTGAAGGCCTGACAGGCTCAACCGCGGCCGCGGAGCAGCTGCCGGGCAAGCCCTTCACAGCCTCGTAGACTGCACGGTTCACCGGCTTTGAGACCAGCTTGACCGCAGCGCGCGAACCGGAATCGAACGGGCCCAGGGGCCCGACCGCCGACAGCATCGCAGCCGCCTGCCGTGCGCTGCGTGTCGTGGTCGGCGGTGCGCGCGTCGAGGACCTCGCGGTGCTCGACGAGACGGACGACCTCCTGCTGTTCGTGCGCCGCCCAGACCCCACCGGAGACGCCGGAGAGCGGGTCGCGATCCAGATCGCGGTCGGTGGTCGCCGCGGGCGGGTCACGACCACCCGGCGACGCTTCCCTCGCCATCGGTTCGTCACCGGACCGCGCGTCGACGCGCTCCGACGCCTGCTGAACGAGACGCTGCTCGAAGACGTCGCCGCCCGACCCGGGGACCGCGCCTGCCAGCTCGCGTTTCGCGCGGTCGAGGGACACGCGCTGACCCTGCACGCGGAACTCCACGGGGCACGAGGGCTCTGGGTCCTCTGCAACGATCAGGCAGAGATCCTCGCGCTGTCACGCCTGCCAGGGGGCCGGGGGGCACGCCTCCGGCCCGGATCGATCTACGAAGCGCCGCCACCCCCGCCGCGGTCCCCGAGTCCTCCTGCCGCAGACCCGCACGATCTCGATCCGGAGGGTCTCCTCGCCGCGCTCGATGACGAACTGCGCAGCGCGGACCGCGCGCGCGAGGACGCCGCCGAACGGCACGCCCTGGCGCAGGCGCTCGACCGGGAGAAGACGCGCCGCACGCGTCGTCTCGAGGGCCTGCAGCGACAGGCGGACCTCGCGGCGGACCCGCGCGCCCTGCGGCGAGATGCCGACCTGATCCTGGCCTACGGGCACGGGTCTCGGTCCACGCACCCTGTCCTCGAAGTGCCGGACCCCACGGACCCGGAGCGGACCCTCCGGATCGAGAGGGACCCGAGCGTGCTCCCCCACGTGCAGGCGGAGCGTCTCTATCGCGAAGCCCGACGCCTCGAGGACGGGCGCGCGGTCGCCGAGGAGCGCCTCGACGCGGCACGTGCCGCGCTCACGGCGCTCGACACGGTCGAGATCAGCCTTGCCGCGGACGAGCTCGCCGAGGCCCGGGCCCTGCTCGAGGGGCTCGGAGTCCTCGAACCCCTCCGCCCGAAGGCCCCCGATCCCGCGACCCAGAAGCTCCGCAAGCTCACCGGCGGGGAGAACTTCCGACGCTTCCGGACCGCAGAGGGGCTCGACGTGCTCGTCGGGCGCGACGATCGTCAGAATGACCGCCTCACCACCCGCGTGGCGCGTGGGGACGACGTCTGGATGCACGTCGGCCGCGGCTACGCCGGTTCGCACGTGCTGATCCGGGTTCCCAAGGGGAAGAGCGCCAGCCTCGAGTCGCTGCTCGACGGCGCCACGCTCGCCGTCCACTTCAGCAAGGTCCGCGGCGCGAGCCACGAAGAGGTGCTCTACACTTCGGCCCGCAACGTGCGGAAGGCCAAAGGCCTGCCTCCGGGTAGAGTCCTGGCCACGCGGACCCGTTCGATCCGGGTCCGCCTCGAGCCGGATCGCCTGCGGCGCCTGCTCGATTCCGACCCATCGCAGCCCTCGACCCGATGACCGAGCCACGCCCCGACGAAGCGAAGGCCCGCCAGGCCGTGGAAGCCGCGATCGCTGCCCAGGCGGCCCGACCCGAAGACGCGGCGAGTCACGAGGGCGTGGTGCGTGCCCGCCTCGAACATGCCGACACGCTGCTGGAGCTCGGCCAGATCGAACAGGCCGGTGCCGAGGCGGACGCGGCGGTGCGCACCGCCGAGGAGTTCCACCGCCGCTTCCTGGGCGAGGTCCAGGCGACGGTCCTCCTGGCCGATGCCATCTCACGGCGGGCGGTCATCCTCGAGGAGCTGATCTTCGACGCGCAGGAGCGCGACCGCAGGGAGCCCCTCGCGATTCCCGACCATTTCCCGCCGAGCCACGACGACGTCCTGGCCTGCCATCGTCGGACGGTCGAACTCCTCGAGCCTCTCGTGCGGCACGAGGATGCCGACCCGGACCTGTGGATCCGCCTGGGACACGCGCACGCACGCCTCGCCGCCACGCTCGACGAAGGACGCCAGCACGACGAGGCGTTCGGCCACTACCGGGCCAGTCTCGCCTGTGCCGAGCGCATCGCAGCGCGCCACGTGCCGAGCGGCCTCCTCCCCGCCGGGGTCCTGACACGACAGGCGGACTCCGATCCCGCGCCTTCCGATCTCCCGCTCCCGGTCGAAGAGAAGGCCGAGCCGTCCGGGAGCCGGTCCCACGTGCTCCGTGCCCAGAGCGCGCTGGCCCTCGCCCACAACGCGATGGGGCACCACTACGGCGAGCGCGGCCAGATCGAGGACTCGATCGTCCATCACGAGCACTCGCGCGCCATCAACGACGCGCTCTCGCGACAGGCGCCACGCGACGCGCACTGGAAGTCCTGCCTCGCCACCGACCACGAGAACCTCTGCGACGCGCACGCCCGCCTGGGCGATGCGTCGGCGGCGCTGAAGCACGCCCGCGAAGCGACCCGGATCCGGAAGGCGCTGTGCTTGCGTCGGGACGCGACGGTCGAGCAGCGCTCCCAGCTGGCCGACTCCCATCGCGATGTCGCCGAACTGTCGCTCGACACCGGGGACACCGACACCGGGTTCGCCCAGTACCGCACGATGCTCCGCATTCTCCAGGGGCTCAGCGAGGAGCACCCGGACGACGAGGACTTCCTCTTCCGCCTCGCCGATGGCCAGCTGGTCTTCGGCTACGCGCTCGAGCAGCGTGAGCGGCCCGAGGATGCGCTGGCGATCTACCGCGCGGCGCTGGCGACCGACCGGCGCCTGATGGATCTCCAGCCGGGCGAACCGCGCTGGCAGGCGAACGCCGCCCACTGCCACCTCTGCGCGGCGCTCGTGCTCCTCGCCCTCGACCGGCAGGCCGAAGCCGAGAGCCACGTCACCCGGGGTCTGGAGATCCTCGAGAACGCCGTCGACCGACACCCACGTGACCGCGGCTTGCTCGCCGATCTCTCGCACTTCCACAACGACCTGGGAGCAGCGTTCGCTCGTTTCGAGGACATCGACGCGGCGATCCTCCACTACGCGGCGAGTGAGGTCGCAGACACCCAACTCGTCCTGCTCGACGAGAGCGATCACGACGCACTCGCGAACCTCGCGGTCACGTACGACAGCCTCGCCGCACTCCACGAACGCACCGGTGATCTCGGCAGCGCCAGCCGCTACGGCGACCTCGCGGTCCGCACGGAAGAGCGGCTCTGCGAAATGGACCCGGAGAGCGTCGAGTACCAGTCCCGGTTGGTGCAGGCCCTCTTGAACCTCGCACACACGGACGTCGAACGCGACGACGTCGAGCGCGCCCTTCGTTCGCTGCGGCGCGCCGAGCGGGTCACGGTGCGCCTGGGTCGCCTCGTGCCGCGCGACGACCAGATCGCGCTCCTCGGCGCCCAGGTGGACAGGGCACTCGGCGAGGCGCTCCGCGACTCCGGGGACGCTCCTGGCGCCGAGCGCTATCTCCGCGGCGCGATCGAGCGCCTCGAGTCCCGCATCTCCCCGGACGAGGACGAAGCGCACACGTGGGCCGTGCCCCGTGCCGAATGCCTGGAGGCGCTCGGCGAGTATTTGCTCGACGGCGGTCGCCCCGAGGAAGCGGTGGACCGGCTCAGGCCCGCCGTGGCGCTGCGCCGCGCCGTGAGCGGACACCTGCCGGACGACGCGCAGGCAGCCCGCGAACTCGCCCGCACGCTCGAGTCGCTCGCCGAAGCCCTCGAAGCCGTGGGCCAGTCGGACGAGGCGGCACGGACGCGCAACGAAGCGCACCGGCTGACGGATCGATTCGGCGAGGCGCCGTGAGCCCCGACACCGCGGAATCGGCGCTCCGCTGCCCGCACGAGACGCGGTGTGGAGGGTGCTCCCGACTCGGCGTCGCGCCTGAAGACCAGCTGCGTGACAAGCGTGATGCGCTGCGGGAACTCCTGTCCGACACGCTCCCGGACGACGTGCCGATCGGCATCCACGTCCCCGCGTCTCCACCCGTCCACACCAGGACGAAGTTGGCGTGGCCGGTGCGGAGCGGGCCCGGGGGACGCGTGCGCATCGGGATGTTCGCCAGGGGCTCCCACGACCTCGTGCCCATCGACGAGTGCCAGCTGGGCGATCCCGCGCTGACCAGCTTGCAGAAGCGCACCGCAGAGATCCTCGAGCGGCACGGGGTCCCGGGCTACGACGAAGCGTCCCACCGCGGATGCGTGCGCGCTTTCCATGCCCGCTTCGTCGATGGAACCAGCGAACTGCTGCTGGGCTTGACGACCACCTCGCTTCCCCATCGAGGACTCGAGGGTGCGGCGCGGGATCTCTGGGAGGCCGCGGCGGATTGCGTCGATCGCCATGGGCGACCCCTCCGTCCGGTCGGCGTGGTGCGGAGTGTTCTCGACGGTCCGTCGAACACGCTGCTGGGATCCGAACAGCACACGCTGCTCGGGAGGGATCACCTCGTCGAGCAGATCGACGGCCTGTCGATCCGCGTGTCGTTTCCGAGCTTCTACCAGTCGCACCGCGGCGCCGACGCGCTGCTGTTCGCGCCGGCCCTGGCCATGCTCGGGCCCGTCGGCCCCGATGACCGCGTCGTCGACGGATACGGGGGGGTCGGCACCTTCGGTCTGCGGTTGGCCCGCGCGGGGGCGGGCCGCGTCGAACTGGTCGAGTCCAGCCCATCCTCGGTGCAGGACGCCCGACACAATGCGGCGACGAATCGACTCACCAATCTCCACGTGATCGAGGCGCCGTTCGGAGCGGCACGTCTCGCGCCCGACGCGCAGGCCGTCCTGGTCGATCCGCCGCGCAAGGGTCTCGGCCCCGATGGGGTCCAACAGGTCCTGCACCTGGGCGCTCCGCGCGTCCTGTACGTCTCGTGCGGCCCCAAGGCCCTCGCGCGTGACCTTGTCCCTCTCCTCGCCGGGGGCTATCGGGTCCATGCTGTGCAGATCGCGGACCTGTTTCCCCACACCGACCACTACGAGACGCTTTGCCTGCTGGAGCGCGCGCGGGGGCCAGTGCATGCGTGATCCGCGCCGCGTGCGGACGACCCGCGACGGCCCCTCGAGCGGACGTCATCCCCGCCGTGTCGGAGCCCTGTCCCGCGTCCCCTCCTCCGGGACGGGTCCGCGTGGACTCGCCGATCCCCGGGCCAGGGGGCGGGCGATCCTCGAGGCTGGGATCGGGCTGTTGCTCGCCGCGGTCGCACTCTTCGGCTGTGCGCTCCTGACGCAGACCCTGTCTGCACGCTGAGTCGGACGACGCGCGTCGAAGGAGTCGCAGCCTCTGGGTTGACACGCCGCCCCGTCCCGGGGCCAATGCCCGTCCGAGACCTCCCCCCGGTCCCGACGCACCGAGTCCTGAGACCAACGCATGCCCCTTCGCTTCCTGGGACCCGCCGTTCTGCTCTTCACCCTCGCGTCCTGCGACGTGCTCTCCCCGGGTCTGTCCCAGGACGACGAGGCGCGACTCGCCAACTTCCAGGCGAACGCCCAGGACTACTACGGCAACCAGCGCTACGGCCAGGCGCTGGAGATGGTCCGCAAGGGGCTGGAGCTCGACGAGGACAACTACATGCTGCTGAGCCTCGCGGGCTGGTGCCACCTGCAGCGGGCCGAGCGCGGCGGACCGACCGATGAGCTGTTGGTCGCCGAGGACTACTTCGAGCGCGTCGAGCGCGCCCGTGCGGTGGGCGACCACGCGCCCCACGTCCTGCTCGGGCTCGCCACGTCGAAGCAGCGCCTGGGTCTCGAGAACCGACGGCTCGCCGATCGCCTCGATGCCCAGGTCGCGTCCGGCCGACTGTCGAAGACCGAGCAGACCGTCCAGGCCAACCAGGCGAAGGAGCACCGTCAGACCGCCGAACGCTGCTGGCGCGAGGCCATCGCCCTGCTGGACGTCCTCGTCGAGCGCGAGGACGTGCTGCGCATCGCCCACAAGCTGCTGATGGAGGTCTACGTCGAACTCGGCGACTACGAGGCGGCCGTCCGCCACGGGGACCTCTGCCTGCAGCGCAATCTGGACGAGCAGGACGTCAAGAACGCGGTGATCCGCGAAACCCTCGTCGCGGCGGAGGAGATCAAGGCGCGGAAGGAACTCCAGGAGCTGGAGGACCAGGAGATCCGCGTCCGCGAGGCCCTCGCCGAGATGCACTACCGCAAGGCCGCCTACACCGAGGCCGTCGCCCAGCTCGACGCCGTCCTCGCGAAGGACCCGACCGAGTCGGTGCACTACTACAACCGTGGCCGTGCGCTGCAGAGCCTCGAGCGCCGCGACGAGGCGCGCCGCGACTTCGAACAGTTCCTGCGCACGACGAGCCTGGGCAGTGACGACGAACGCGTGGCGCTCGCGTTCGAGGCCGTGCGAGGTTCCCGCCGCTGAGCCAGGATCCGGCAGCGCAGGAGCCAGCCGATCGGGCCGAAGCCCCGCCCAGGGTTCGCTTCGTGCTCCCGCGCACGGCGCGCCTGCGCACGCCGGGAGACTTCCGACGCGTCTACGGCCGAGGGCATCGGGCGCACGGGCGCATCCTCGTCGCGATCGGATTCGCGCGCCGCGACCCGGGTCACCGCCTCGGGGTCGCGGTCTCGAAGGAGCACGGCCGCGCCGTCCGTCGCAACAAGTTCAAGCGCATCCTGCGAGAGGCATTCCGCCTCGAACGCCCGAGCCTCCCCGGTGCGTTCGACATCATCCTGATCCCACGCCCCGTGGAGGGACACCTCGAGCTCGCAGAGGTCCGCACCGAGCTCCGCCGACTCGTCGAGCAGCTCTGCAAGGGCGGACGACCGCGGGGCCGCGCCGGGGGACGCCCGAAGAACCGGAGGCGCCGGTGAAGTACCCCCTGCTGGCCCTCGTCTGGCTCTACCGCCGCGTCCTGTCGCCGCTGAAACCGCCGAGCTGCCGGTTCCGCCCCACGTGCTCGGCCTACGCGATGGAGGCGCTCCAGCTGCACGGGGCGATCCGCGGCACCTGGCTGACCGCACGCCGGATCGCACGATGCCATCCCTTCACGGAGACGGGCTTCGACCCGGTGCCGCCCCGCCGGAACGAGCGATGAGAACCGACCCTCGTCCACGGCCTCGTGCGACCGAGCTGATCCAGGCGGCGCTGCTGGCGCTCGTGTGCGCGCTCGCGTTCCTCGGACCGGGCATCCTCCCGACGCGGAGCGTCGTGCCCTTCGTTCCGGAGCGCTACGAGCCGCTCCGGACGGAGGCCCTGCAGACCGGATCCGTCACTCCCGCGGAACTGCAGAGCGGGAGCCCGGAGTTCGGCGACAAGTACAACCAGTCGCTCGCCTGGGATCGCATCCAGCAGGATCGACTGCGCGGTGGCTCCATCCCGCTGTGGACGCGCGACATCGCGGGCGGAGCCCCGTTCGTGCCGCAGATGGCCCAGGTCTACCAGCCCTGGAACCTGCTGCTGCTCCTGCCGATCCCCTCGGTCGGCATCTACGGCCTTTGGTGGACGCTGCACCTGCTCGCCTACGGAGTCGGCGCGTACTGGTTCCTCCGCCGGCTCGGTTGCAGGCACCCGGCCGCACTGCTCGGGCTCGTGTTCGCATGCCTCGGGCTCTGGACCCAGGCGCGGATCCACCACAACGTGATCCTGTCGGCAGCGCTCCCGCTGTGGCCCCTCCTGTCGCTGGTCCATGGCGCCTTCCGGGGCGCCGGGACTGGACTCGGTTCCATCGCGCTGATCGGCCTCCTGTTCGGAGTCACGTGGTCCGGCGGGTTTGCCCCGGTCAGTCTGCAGACATGCCTGTTGGCCGGAGCGCTGGGCGCGGCATTCGCCGCGCGGGACCGGCAGGCGCGTCCGCTGCTGCCGCTCGCCGCCGGCGCAGGTCTCGGGGTCCTGCTCGCGTTGCCGCAGATGGGGCCGACCCTGCTCGCCGCGCGCGACTCCGCCCGGGATCCTGCGACCCCGGAGATCCTCCGCGCACTCGGCCTCTCGTTCGAGCATCTGCGCACGTTGCTGTGGCCGGACCTGCTGCACTGGCCGGTCCCCGGCATCGGCTCGGGTGGCTCTCCCTCACCGAGCTGGTTCGCGCTCGAACATCTGCCCGCCCAGAAAGCGCGCGCCTTCAACTTCCCCGAGACAGCGTTCGCCATCGGGGTCCCCGGCGCACTGCTGGCGCTCCTGGGTGCCCTCGAGCGCCGGCCGCGCGCGCTCTTCTTCGCAGGTGTGGCCGCCGTGTCCTTCGCCCTCGCAACCGCCACGACCCCTTGGCTCCAGGTCGCAGACGTGGCGGGTCTGTCCCGTGTCGGGGACCTTCGTCGGTTCCTGTTCCTGACCGCGACGGCTCTGACCGTCCTGGCCGCCCTGGGCGCGGATCGACTGCTCTCGCGTGAACGCGTGCCGCTGCTCACCCTCGGCGCTGCCGCCGTCGCCGCCGTCAGCGGGTGGAACTGGATCGAGCTCCTGGCCACGGTCGGCGATCTGGATGCGTTCGAGGCCCTCTACGCCGACCGCATGGCAGGCCCCATCACCCTGCCCGACGGCACTGTGGTCGACGTCTCACCCGAGCAGGCGCGCGCGGCGATGCGCGGCCGACCCGGCGAGGCGGCCGCGAACCTGTCCCACGAGATCGTGACGTACGGACGGACACTCGCCGTCGCCCTCGCGGCACTGTTGGCGAGCCTCTTCACCAAGGGCACACCTCGGGTGCTCGTGCTCGCGGCGTGCGGCGGAATGGAGCTGCTCTTCGCGGGATCAGGAACCCGCTTGGCCATCCCGAACGAGCGGCTGTCGAAACTCCCCCTCCTGCTGCGCCCGGTGGCCGAGGCCACGCGCGCGGCGGACGCCGCAGCTCAACCGCGACCGCGTTTGTTCCGGCTCGAGCAGCCCGGCGTCCGCGCGCAGACCTCCGTGCTGTTCCCGCCGAACCTCGGCGCGTTCCACGGCCTCGAGGACCTGTCGGCCTACAACCCGCTGCCGAAGCGACGCATGGAGGAGCTGTTCGCGGCGATCGAGCCGGCCGTCGACCAGACGCCGCGGGAGATCCTCGGCGGGATCTTCCCGCCGATCGTGTTGGGTGGGGCCGGCGTCTTCGCGATGACGCGGCCGGAGACCCTCGCCCACCCCGTGCTCGACCTGCTCGGCTGCCGCTTCGTGCTGAGCGCTGTGCCCGCCCCCTCCGGAATGGATGGGATCTTCGACCGGGTGCTGGGCGCCGTGGGCGGCCGATTCCACATGATCGAGCGGACCACGGTGATGCCGCGCGCGACGTTCGTCGATCGCGCGGATGTCGTCACCGATCCCGCAGAGCGGCTGGCCCGTCTCGGGGATCCGACCCATCCGATCCGCAGCGTCGTTCTGCTGGAAGACGGGAAGGCGCCCATCGCCTCCGGCGACGGGAAGGCGGACGGAGATGTCGTCGTGGTCCGCCACGCGGACGAGGAGGTCATCCTCCGAATCACGTGCCGCGAGAACGGCTACGTGCGTCTCGCCGACCCCTGGGACGCCGGTTGGACCGCCGAGGTCGACGGGCAGCCGACGGTGATCCATCGCGCGGACCACTACGTCCGCGCGGTGCACGTCGAAGCCGGCGAGCACGTGATCCGCTTCGCCTACGACGGAACGTCCGCGCGGATCTGGCAGGCCCTCGGACTCCTCGGGCTCGGCATCGCCGCCGTGCTCGGAGTCCTCGCGCGCGTTCGTCGCGTCCTCGCGTAGCATCCCCGACCGGTGGAGACGCTCAACGATCCCCGTTCGCGCCGCAGCGCGTGGGTCCTCGTGGCCCTGCTCCTCGTGCTGGCGCCGCTCGCGCTGCTCGGACCCTGCGTGTTCGGCGAACGCACCTACGTGCCGTTCGACATGGCGCGCTTCGCGCCGAAGAACCTGCTGCTGACCGAGCCCGAGCGGGCGCAACTCACCGATCCCGCGACGCCCGAGAACACCGACGTCACCGAGATCCCCGCGCTCGTCGTGCCGGAGATGCAGCTCGCGCGGCAGCAGTGGCGAGAAGGTTCGTTCCCCGGCTGGAATCCGAGCGCCCGCTTCGGCGCGCCGCTGTTCGCCAACGGCCTCGCCGGAATGGCCTACCCTCCGAACACGCTGCTGTTGATGGCCTTCGACCCGGTCGATGGGCTCGTGTTCTCCACCTGGCTCGGATTCGCGATCGCTGCGGTCCTGGCGCTGGCCCTGCTCCACCGCCTCGGCGTCGGCCTGGGACCGGCAGCTCTCGGTGCGATGGTCTTCGCGCTCGGCGGGACGCTGACGGCGAACGCGCCGTTCTACATGCGTCTGCACGCACTCGCGTGGCTGCCGGGGATGCTGCTCGCCGTCCTCCGCCTCGCGGACCGCGGGGGACGGGACCGCGCCTGGCCGGCTGCGGGGCTCGCGGTGTCCGTCGCCATGACGCTGATGGCGGGGTTCCCGCCGTTCGCCGTCGCCTGCCTCGTCGTCGCGGGGCTCTTCGCGATGCCGATCCTGCTGCGGCGGGGATTCGAGCAGGGTCCGTGGGCGGGGCTGTCGCTCTCGGCATGGACTGCGGGCGGCGTCGCCCTCGGAGCGGCGCTCGCCGCGATCCAGCTCGCGCCGATGTTCGCGTTCTACCCGGAGTCGAACCGCCAGGTGGCGCCAAGCATCGCGCAGACCCTGTCGGAGTGCTTCGACCCGATGGGCTTCCTCGGCTTCGTGATGCCGACAGCCGTCGGGGAACCCGCCGGAATGCCCCGCTACGAGCAGTCCCCGCTCGCCTACCTGCTGTGGTCCGGGCGCGACTTCGAGTCGGGGCAACGGCAGTTTCCGCACACGTACAACTTCACCGAGTACGCGGTCTACCTCGGTTCGCTGCCGATCCTGCTCGCGGTCCTCGGCGCGTTGCGCGCCCGGCGCGCTTCGATCCGATGGGTCGCGGTCTGCGCGGCCGCGCTCGCCGTGCTCGCCGTCGCACCCCACGCGCTCGCTCCCTTCTACCGGCTCCCCGTGGTCGCGAGCGTGCCCCCGCTCCGCTACGTCGGGCCGCTGTCCCTCTTGCTCGCGATCCTGGCAGCCGCAGGGCTCCAGCGCGTGCTCGCGCGCGACGCCGGACGCACCGCGCTCGCCATCGCCGGACTCGGCTTCCTGGTGGCGGCCGCGGGCTTCTGGATCGGCGGGACCTCGCCGCTCGGCGACACCGAGGCTGTGCGCACGGTGCTGGCCACGCGCTACGGAGTTCCCCTGGCAGCCGTGGCGGGAGTGATCCCCGAAGACGCGCTGCAGGCCGCGTCGGATCGACTCGATGCGGCTGGTTTCGAGGCGGGCATCGGGTTCCTGTTGGCGGCGACGTGGCTCCTGCTCGCCGTCCTCGCCCGGCAGGGTCGCGGCTGGAACCGCACGCGCACGCTCGTGGCGCTCGCCATCACCGGCGTGGAACTCCTGCTCTTCGCCGTGCCGACCAACACCGGCCGCGTCCTGGTCGACGCCAGCGACCGGACGCCGATCCAGGAGTTCCTGCGCGAGCAGGACGAGACGCTCGCCGCACAGGGGGGACTGACCCTGGCGCGCGCAGCCCGCGTCGTCCGGGACCCGGTCGACCTGCCGTCCGGCACCCTCTTCCCGCTCGGACTTCGTGACCTGAACGCCTACGCGTTCGAGGATGCGTGGTCCTGGCGCGTCTTCGAGGCGCTGTACGGCAAGGCCCACATGATCCGCCGCTACTGGCCGAGGACCTTTCCCGACGACGCCCGGCTGGAACGTCCGTTCTTCGACCTCGTCGGCCTGCGCTACCTCGTCACGACGGACGAGCTGGTCCACGGGGGGAAGCCGGTCGGTCCGGTGGTCGAGGGGCCGGACGGTCGCCAGCTCCGGATCTACGAGCGCCCGCACGCTCTGCCGAGGGCCTTCGTCGTGCATGCCCGCCGCCGCGTCGCGGACGACGACGAGGCGATCGCCGCACTGCTCGCCGAGGACCTCGATCCCACGGCCGCCGTCCTGCTGGGCGACGATGCGTCGGACCTGCTGGCCGACCATCCCCCTGCGGCGCGCGACGAGACGGCGCGGACCGTCGTGTTCACCGTGGACGCGGCCGATCACATCGAGCTCGAGATCGGAGAAGGCCCCCCGGGAGATCTCGTCCTCTGCGACGCGGCGCTCTCCGGATGGGCGGCGACCGTCGACGGGACGAGCCGCCAGACGGCACGCGGGAACCTGTTCATGCGAGTCCTGCCCGTTCCCGCGGGTCCGTGCACCGTGGAATTCCGCTACGCGCCCCCCGGACTGACCCTTGGCATCGCGGCGAGCGGCGCCGGCTGTGCCGTTCTCGCCGCGCTGGTCTTCGCGGCCTGGCGTTCAAGGCGCGACCGTCTGCGATCCGATGTTCTCGGAGTGCGCGCGTAGTCCCGAGCGGTTCCGCGCGACGCGATGTCCAAACGGCGACGGCTCACGCCGTCGCGGGCTGACGGCGGCCTGCGCGGCGGACCGTCACCCTGGGTCAGGCCAAGGAGCGCCGTCGCTTGAGTCTCTTCGGAACGGGTCGGAAGGAGGGGATCACTGCGGTCCTCGTCCTCATGGCGCTGGTCGTCGTCCAGCACGCACCTGCCGTCTGGGACGGCGGGGACCGGGACGCCGCGCACCCGTTCGTCGAAGGACTGCTCCAGGCGGGTGCCGCGTTCCGTGAGGGCGGCTGGCCCACGTGGAATGCGACCGTCGGTGTCGACGGGACGTTCCGCGCCCAGGGCGTCGACCGGTTCTACCCGCTGTATTGGCCGATGGCGCTGGGACTCGCGACGCTCGCTTGGACCACCGTCGCCCACGCCGCCCTCGCCTCCGTGCTGAGCTATCGGATGCTGCGTGCGCTGGCCGCGTCGCGCTACTCGGCGTTCCTCGGCGCGGGCCTCTTCAGCATGGGATGGTTCCTGACCTGCGCGTTCGGGGCCCCAAGGGAAGCCTTCGCCGCTTGTTGGCTGCCGTGGATCGTCACGTGCGCGTGGAACCTGCTGTTCCCCCGGCGGCGTGCCCCGAGCGCGGTCCTGCTCGGCCTCGCGTGCACGATGCCGTTCCTCACGGGCGGGCTCGCCACGGCATGGATGGGCGTCGCGCTCGGTGCCCTCTGCGTGCTAGCCGGACTCCTGCGGATCGATCGCGCCGACCGCCGCACCACGGCCCTCCACGCGCTCGCGGCAGGAGCCTTCACGTTCTTCTGCACGGCTCCGCTCTGGAGCCCGTGGCTCGCGGCTTCTGGGTCGGCACCCCGCATCGGAGGCACCGAACCGCTTCCCGTGGCCGGCCTGCTCGGACTCGCTGTGCCCGACCTGTTCGGGGAGAGCGGAGTCGCCGTGACCGCGCCGATCGCGGCCATGCGCGCGGAGGCGCAGGTCTCGGCGTTTGCCCTCTACCCC
>JBEAPQ010000466.1:0-3652 GCA_041164325.1 Planctomycetota bacterium
ATCCGCGTGCCGGGGTTCGCGAGCTGGCCTGGTCACATCGAGCCCGGCGAGTCCGACACGCCGGTCCACGTCGTCGACTGGATGACGACGCTCGCCAGCCTGATCGGTGCGGACGAGCCCGCGCGGACCGACGGCACCGACATCGGTCCCGTCCTGTTCGAGGGCCAGGACCTCGAAGACCGCGACCTCTACTGGATCTGGAACCCGGCGACCAACCGCTGGGCACTGCGCCACGGCAACTGGAAGATCGTCCGCTACGGCAAGGGCGAGCCCGAGAAGGCCGAGGACTGGCAGCTCTTCGATCTCGCGGCCGACCCCGCCGAGACGAGAGACGTCGCGTCCGAGCATCCGGCACGCCGCGCGGAGCTCCACGCGCGCTTCGTCGCGCAGCGTGCGCAGGACCGCAAGGAACGCTGAGACTCGGCCCGCCCTCGCGCTTGCTGCCGCGGACGCGAGAACGTGTGATGGCCGCCATGGCTCGCAAGCACCCGTCCCGGATCACGTCCCCGCGGCGGCAGCCGCGCATCGCCGGCGCCATAGCCGCGCTGTCCCTCGTCGTCGCCGTTCCGGCCCAGAAGCCCACCGTGCAGGACTCCCCGAACCCGTTCTTCGCACCGAGCTCGCTGCCGTTCCTGGCGCCCGAGTTCGACCGTATTCGCGACGCGCACTACCTGCCGGCCTTCGAGAAGGGCATGGCGGATCACTTGGCCGAGATCCGGAAGATCGCCGACCTGAAGGAGCCTGCGACCTTCGAGAACACCATCGAAGCGATGGAACGGAGCGGCGCGCTGCTGACCCGCGTCAGCAAGGTGTTCTTCAACCTGACCGAGTCGACGACCAACGAGACGCTCCAAGCCATCCAAGCGGACGTCGCGCCGAAGCTCGCCCGCCACAGCGACGCGATCCAGCTCGACCCAGCGCTGTTCGCGCGCATCGAGGCCGTCCACGCGAAGCGCGACGCTCTGCCCGCCGAGGCCAAGCGCCTCGTCGAGCGCTACCACACGAACTTCGTCCGCAGCGGGGCCCGCCTCGACGGCGCCGCCAAGGACCGTCTCCGCGCGATCAACGAGGAGATGTCGACGAAGACCACGCAGTTCCAGGAGCACCTGCTCGCGGACACGAACGCGAGCGCGGTCTACCTGGAAGACGCAGCGGCCCTCGCTGGCCTCGACGCGGCAGGCCTCTCGGCCGCGGCCGGCGCAGCGCGCGCCGCCGGCCACGACTCCGGCTACCTGCTGACCCTCCAGCTGCCGAGCTCGCAGGGCATCCTGTCCCAGCTCGACGTCCGCGAGACGCGCCGCAAGGTCTACGAGGCGGCGACCAACCGCTGCTGCCGCGGCAACGACGACGACACGCGTGACCTCGTGCGCAGCATCGCGAAGCTCCGCGCCGAGCGGGCGAACCTCCTCGGCTACGACACCCACGCCGACTACGTCCTCGCCGACGAGATGGCCGGCACGCCGACCGCCGTCCGCGAGATGCTGACGAGCATGGCGGCCGCGATCGTCGACAAGACGCGCTCCGAAGCCGTGCAGCTGCGCGAGTTCTTCGAACGCCAGTATCCCGGCGAACAGCTGAAGCCGTGGGACTGGACCTGGGCCGCCGAGCAGGTCCGCAAGGAGAAGTACGACCTCGACGAAGCCGAAGTCCGCCCCTACTTCGAACTCGACCGCGTGATCGAGGACGGGATGTTCTTCGTCGCCCAGCAGCTCTACGGCGTGACGATGAAGCGCCGCGACGACCTGCCGACCTACCACGAGGACGTCCGCGTCTACGAGGTCCTCGACGCCGACGGCTCGAGCGTCGGGCTCTTCTACACGGACTACTACGCCCGCCCGAGCAAGCGCGGCGGCGCGTGGATGGACTCGTTCGTCGACCAGAGCGGCCTGCTGGGAACCAAGCCGGTCGTCGTCAACGTGATGAACATCCAGAAGCCGGCGCCCGGACAGCCGACGCTGATCAGCTTCGACGAGGTGACGACGCTGTTCCACGAGTTCGGCCACGGCGTCCACGGGCTGTTCAGCCAGGCGCGCTACCCGATGCTCGGCGGCACGAACGTGCCGCGTGACTACGTCGAGTTCCCGTCCCAGTTCCACGAGGACTTCGCGTTCGACCCCGCCGTCCTCGCGCGCTGCGCGGTCCACCACGAGACCGGCGAGCCGATCCCCGACGCGCTGCTCGCCAAGATCCAGGCCGCCCGCAACTTCGGCCAGGGCTTCGCGTCGCTCGAGTACGTCGCCGCTGCCCTCCTCGACATGGCGTGGCACACGATCGACTCCTCGACCGCGATCGACGACGTGCTCGCGTTCGAGCAGAAGGCCCTCGAGGACGCCAAGGTCCTCCACCCGCTGATCCCGCCGCGCTACCGCACCCCGTACTTCGCGCACATCTGGTCGAGCGGCTACTCGGCCGGCTACTACGCCTACATGTGGAGCGAGGCCCTGGCCGCGGACGCGTTCGCGATGGTCATGGAGCGGGGCGGCATGAACGCCGAGAACGGCGCCCGCTACCGCGCCCAGATCCTGAGCCGCGGCGACACGCTCGAGCCGATGGAACAGTTCCGGACGTTCCAGGGCCGCGCGCTCGACACCGAAGCGCTGATGAAGCGCCGCGGGCTGAAGTGAGACCGCTCCTCCAGCTGCTGACCTGCGCCTGGGCCGCCTTCGGCTTCTTCGCGTGGGTCCTCCGCGACGGCCTGGGCCCCGACTCCACCGAGAGCCGGGGCTTCGAGGCGATCACGCGGATGTTCTGGACGTTCTGGTGGGGCCCGGTGGGCCTGGGGCTCGCGTGCCTCGCGTACCTCTGGTTCCTCGTCGTGCGGCTGCAGCGTCAGCCGGCACGCACGGAGGACATCGCGTAGAGCATCTCCCGCGCGATCTCCGCGCAGCGGGCGTCGTAGGTCGACTCCTCCCTCGGGGTCCCGTCGGCGACCTTCGGGTCGGCGTAGCGGACCGCCAGGCGGTGCGCCGCGCCCGGCACGAACGGGCAGGCCTCGTCGGCGGAGCTGCATGTCATGACGGCGAGGAAGTCGCGGTCGGGGTTGGCCGGATCGGCGACCTGTTTGGACCAGCAGCGTGACTCCGCGGCCGTGCCCGCGGCGATGCGCCAGACGGGGTTGGCCAGGTCGTCGGTCGCCCGCTCGACGTCGAGGCCGACGCGGCGGAAGGCATCGAGCGTGCCCGGAGCGCACGCGGTGACCTCGGTCCCACCCGAGAAGGCCCGGACGCCCGCGAGGCCGTGCCAGTCGGCTGCGACCTGCGCCCAGACCTGGCCGAACTGACTCCGCCGCGAGTTGTGCGTGCAGACGAAGACGAGGTCAGCTCGCCCCGAGGCAGCCAGCCGCTCACGGACCGCAGCGGCGAGCTCCTGCAGGAGCACACGGCGGGCGGGGTCGATCTGCTCGACCTCAAGCTGCCGCGCCTCGAGCCAGGCGCGCGGCCGCTCGGGCCATGCAGCCCCGCTCACGACTTCTTCGCTCCGTCGTCCGCGATCCGCCCGGTCGGGTCGCACGCTCCGGCCGCGTGCGCTGCGCGCGCCATCGCCGGATCAGCCTCACCCTCGTCACCGAAGTACCTGCTCCGGAACCACAGCGCGACGTTGACCAGGCCGATCAGCACCGGGACCTCGACCAGCGGACCGATCACCGCCGCGA
>JBEAPQ010000467.1:0-2650 GCA_041164325.1 Planctomycetota bacterium
GAGACCGAGGGTCACGATGCTGGACGGGGAGAGGAGCGGTCGGTGCATGGGGATTCTGCTGTGCTTGGGGGGACGTGCGCCCCGCAGCCCGGGGACTCTCGGCCGCACGCCGACGGGACGCGCTCGCCAACCTTCGGCGACGAGGCCGGTCACTTCAACGCCCCGCCCCGAGGGGGCAAACTCCCGGCATGCGCATCCCGCCTGCCTGGTTGGCCCTCGTCTTCGTTCCCGCGCTGGCTGCCCAGGACCCGCCCCGTGAGGCGCTGCCGACGTCGTTCCCAACCGGCGTCAGCCGGACCTGGATCGGCCCCTGGTTCTGGGCCAACCGCCTGCAGGACTGGGAACTCCGCGACGGCGAGGCCGTCTGCGTCCGCCAGGACCTCCCGTACCGCACCCTGCACCTGCTGTCCGCTCGGAGTGCGGACAGCGCGGGTGATCTGAGGGCGTCGGTCGAGGTCTCGCTGCCGGACGGGGTCGCGAACGCCTTTGCCGGCATCTGGCTCGGCGCGGGCAGCCCCGACCTGGACCCGCGGGCCAACGCACTCGTCCAGATGGCGGGTGGACGCGAGGGCGGTGTCGCCGTCGGCGTGGATGCGACCGGCAGAGCGTCGGTCCGCATCCTGGACGGGCGAGCAGACAGCGTCGCCCCACCAGCCCCTCCGGGCACGCTGCCACGACGGGGCTGGCGCGTGGTCCGCGTCGACAGCGCCGAGCCCGACCAGCCGGGGAGCCACGTGCTCGACGGCGACCCGTCGACGATCTGGCACACGGAGTTCCGCGCCAAGCGCCCGTCGCACCCGCACGAGATCGTCATCGACATGGGAGCCGCGACCGAGATCGCAGGCCTCGTCTATGTGCCGCGCCATCCCGAGGTGCCGGGCCGGATCGATGCCTACGGGATCGAAGTTGCAGACAGCGCCTATGGTCCTTGGCGGCTGGTCGCGGACGGGAGATTCCCGAACCAGCCGGAACCGCAGCAGGTCCGCTTCGAGGCCACCACGTGCCGTGCGTTCCGCTTGACTGCAGGTTCGGCCCACCTCGATCGACCATCGACGACGGTCGCGGAGCTCTACGCGTTGGCGCCGGGCACAGCCCCGCTGCCGACGAGGACGACGCCACCGGCGCGCGTGCGGATCGACGTGGTCGCAGCGCCAGACGGCGTCGGGACATCGCGCGTCGAGTTGACCGTGCGTGACGCAGCAGACGGCACCACAGTCGACGTGACCGCCCAGGACGGAGTGCCCGACCGCCTGCTCGCCGGCAGCATCGCCGTCTGCTGCGACACGGGAGGACGAGCCGAGAAGGGCGCCACGTTCCGATTCGCCTCGCTGCGGGTCGAAGGCTCGCGCGTCGAGGAGCTGCCCGACAACCGCTTCGGACCGATCGGCGGGACGCAGTACACGCGGAGCCGCGGCGTCGTGAAGCTCACCGCACAGATGCTGCCGATCGGCGACGACGAGCCCCGGGAGGTCGCACTGCAGCTGGATCGCGGTCAGGGCTTCGAGACCGTCGCGACCGCTCCGATCCTGCAGCCCGGGTACACGGCGACGTTCCGCGTCGACGGCCTCGGAGCGGCCGACACCATCCCCTACCGCGTGTGCTACCCGAAGGACGCGCCCGGCCCCGAGGGAACGTTCGACGGCACGATCCAGGCCGAGCCCGCACCGACCGCGCCCGTCGTGGTCGCCGGCTTCACCGGCAACCACATGGTCCGCCACGGCTTCGGCCGCAACGGGTTCCCGTGGGACCGCGAAGGCCTGTGGTTTCCCCACGACGACCTCGAGAGCCGGGTCCGCGCGCGATCACCTGACCTCCTGTTCTTCTCGGGCGACCAGATCTACGAGGGCGGCAGTCCGACGAAGCCCGAGAAGGGTGGTGGCCGGCTGTCCGAACTCGACTACCTCTACAAGTGGTACCTGTGGGTCTGGGCCTGGCGCGGCCTGACGCGGGATCTGCCGACGATCACGATCCCGGACGACCACGACGTCTACCAGGGCAACGTGTGGGGCGCAGGAGGACGCGCGACTCGCATCGACTCCAGGGGTGGCTACGTGATGTCCGCAGAGTGGGTGCGGATGGTCGATCGAACGCAGACGAGCCACCTCCCTGATCCTTTCGACCCGACGCCGATCGGTCAGGGGATCGGCGTCTACTACACCTCGCTCCGCTACGGCGGCGTCGACCTCGCGATCCTCGAGGACCGGAAGTTCAAGTCGGGCCCGTTCGGCATCGTCCCCGCGACCACGTCCGGCCGACCCGACCACGTCGTCGATCCTGACTTCGATCCCGCGACGGCCGACGTCCCCGGCGCGGCGCTGCTCGGCGCGCGCCAGGAGGCGTTCCTCGACGCCTGGGCACGCGACTGGGCTGGCGGCACGCGTCTCAAGATGACGGTGTCCCAGACGGTGTTCGGCGGACTCGCGACCCACCACGGAGGCAACCGCCAGTACCTCGTCGCCGACTACGACAGCAACGGCTGGCCGCAGGCCGGGAGACGACGCGCGCTGGAGCCGATCCGAGCGGCTGGCGCGTTCATGCTCGGCGGCGACCAGCACCTCGCCACGCTGTGCTGGCACGGCCTCGACGATTGGCGCGATGCCGGCTGGTCGTTCGCGGTGCCCTCGGTCGCGAACTTCTATCCGCGCGCCTG